>CAMYWU010000204.1 GCA_947302895.1 uncultured Clostridia bacterium
ACAACGCTGCTTGTTGGCTGTGAAGAGGATAAGGTTAAGCCCCTGCTTGAAATTATGAAAAACAGCGCAACAAAGCGTGTTATTGAATCCCACAGCGTTACAAACACTATAACAGGCTCGCTTCTCAAACAGGCTGTTGACGTTGAAAAATACGGAATAGTTGCGTTTGTAATCAATATTGAAGAGTTTTTTAAGCTATGACGCTTGACGGTTTTATTGGTAATAAAAGAATATGCTCCCAACTTGTTTCACTGCTTGAAACAGGGCGTTTTCCTCATGCGGTAATAATCGAAGGCGAAGAGGGTCTTGGCAAGAAAACTCTTGCAAAGGAAATTGCACTTTCCCTCTTTTGCACTAATACAGAGGAAAAGCCTTGCAGAGAATGCGCTCAGTGCAACAAGATAATAAAAGGAATTCATCCCGATTTTTGCGAATACTTCCCCGATGACAGCAAAAAATCAAGGCCATTCACAGTAGACACGGTTCGAGAAATCATCAACGATGCCGCAGTAAGTCCCAATGAAGCGCAGTATAAAATATGCGTTTTAAACGAATGCGAAAGGATGAATCCCTCGGCTCAGAATGCCCTTTTAAAGCTGATTGAAGAGCCGCCCGAATATGCGGTTTTTCTGCTTCTTGCAACAAATAAAACTGTTTTTCTTGAAACTGTTTTATCAAGAAGCGTTGTTATCTCCCTTGAGGGAGTTGATTACAGCGAGGGCGCTGAGTATATATGCAAGAGCGATTCCTCGCTTAATCCGGAAGATGTTAAACGTGCGATTGCGCTTTGCAACGGCAATATAGGCAAAACGCTTGAAATGCTCCGTGAGGGCAAGCTGAAAAGAATAATTGATATTGCAAACGATGTTGCCCTTGCAACAATCAGCAATAATGAATATGAGCTTATTAAGGCCTGTGCGGTTTTTGAAAGGGATAATCAAACGCTTATCTCAGTTCTTACTTTTCTTAAATCAATTTTCAGAGACGCTCTGCTTTTTGAAAGCAATGCGGGCTTTTTATCAAATCAGACGGATAGCGCAAAGAAGCTTTCATCCGTTTTAACAAAGGGCAAGCTCATTAAAATGATAAGGGTTTGCGACGATATTATTTCCCTTGCAAACGGCAACGGAAACAACGCACTTCTTATAACAAAGCTCTGCTATGAGCTAAGAAGAGCGCAAGGAAGATAGGCGCAGCCTATCTTCAAATTGAGAGTTGAGAATTGAAAGTTGAAAATTAATGTTTCTCGCTTTGCTCGTTCAAATAATAAATGGGTGTGGGTATCCCACCCAAAACTCTCCATTTTCCATTCTCAATTCTACATTATTTTAATTCAGGAGGAATTAAAAACATGGTTAAGGTTGTTGGTGTTCGATTCAAGGACACAGGCAAAACATATCATTTCGACCCGGGAAACCTTGAAATTCATACGGGCAACGATGTTATAGTTGAAACCTCACGCGGCCTTGAATACGGAAAGGCTGCAACAGGAATAATGGAAATATCTGAGGACGAGGTTGTATCCCCTCTTAAGCCGATTAAAAGAATTGCAACAAGCGAGGATTTCGAGCAGCTTAAGAAGAATAAGGAACTCGAAAAGGAAGCATATTCAATCTGCCTTAAAAAGATTGAAGAGCATTCCCTTGAAATGGATTTAACCGAGGCTGAATACACCTTTGACCGCTCAAAAATAATATTCTATTTTACTGCGGATGGCAGAGTTGATTTCAGAGAGCTTGTTAAGGACCTTGCTTCAAAATTCCATACAAGAATTGAGCTTCGCCAGATTGGCGTTCGTGATGAAGCAAAGCTTCTCGGAGGACTTGGAATTTGCGGCAGACAGTTTTGCTGTTCAAACTTCCTTGGCGATTTTCATTCAGTTTCAATAAAGATGGAAAAAGTTCATGTGCTTTCCGCTGACAAAATCCTGACACTTTTTCAGCCATTTCAGGGGCTTTCCCTTTCCCCGGGAAAAATCAGCGGTTGCTGCGGAAGGCTTATGTGCTGCCTTCAGTATGAGCAAAATTCATATGAGTATCTCAACAAGATAACCCCTTCAGTAGGAACAAGGGTTGATTGCAGAAGCGGCAGAGGAACAGTTGTTGACAGAGCTGTTTTAACAGGAACTCTCAAGGTTCAGCTTGACGATATGCCCGAGGGCGCTCCGATTGTTGTTAATAAAGACGATGTTAAAATACTGAAAAAATAAATATCGTTTTACTATTGCAATTTTATAGCTTATTTGCTATATTATAGTTGAAAATAAATATGGAGGTAATCGAATATGGCATACAAGATTTCAGATGAATGCATTTCTTGCGGTGCTTGCGCAGGCGAATGCCCTGTAAGCGCTATTTCCGAAGGCGATGCAAAATATGAGATTGACGCTGATGCTTGCATCGAGTGCGGTGCTTGCGCAGACGCTTGCCCTGTAGGTGCTCCTGCTCAGGACTAATTACTTATAAAAACGCTCCGAGGATTTCCTCGGAGCTTTTTCATTTGATATATTTTCTGATATCGTTTAAAACCTTTTTCTCAATTCTCGAAACATATGAGCGGCTGATGTTAAGGCGCTGGGCAACCTCTCTTTGAGTAAGCGCAGGTTTGTTATTCAGCCCGTAACGCAGGATGATTATTTCCTTTTCCCGCTCATCCTCCATATTATTGATGTATTCAGACGCTTTATGCCAATAGGTTTTCTTTTCAAGCTCCTCAGCCAGATCGCTTTCATCGGAGATTATTTCCTCGATTGTCAGAGGGTTTCCGTCCTTATCGGTTTCAATAGCGTCGCTTAGCATAACGTCATTCCCCTGCCTTTTCTGGGAACGGAAATACATTAGTATTTCATTTTCAATACATCTTGAAGCATAGGTTGCAAGGCGGGTTCCCTTTGAGTTATCAAAGGAGTCAATTCCCTTAATAAGCCCTATTGTTCCTATCGAAATCAAATCATCAGTATCGTTTGTTTTGGAATAGTATTTCTTAACTATATGGCTTACAAGGCGCAGATTCCGCTCAATAAGAATTGCCCTCGCCTGCTTATCCCCTTCAAGCTTTCTATTTATATATTCCCTCTCCTCTTTTGCAGAAAGCGGTTTGGGGAAAGAGGAAGAGTTTTGAATATGAAGTATAAAATAAAGAATATTTGCACTCAGAAAGGAAATCAGCGCACTGAACATTTTCATCACCGAAATATTATATGCGCTTTTTTCTCGCAAAATTACGCAATAAAAAAACACTCAGAAAACTGAGTGTTTTTTGTTTGAATATTATGCTT
>CAMYWU010000205.1 GCA_947302895.1 uncultured Clostridia bacterium
GCGAACGAATAGACGCGTCCTCCTTACTTCACTATCGGCGAACGCCCCGATAAATATCTATTTATCCTTCGGTTTTGTTACAAACGCTACAACAAGTCCGCTGAGAATTGCAACGGTAACGCCGCCTGCGCATGCGGATAAAGGACCTGTTATAATGCCAGTAAAGCCCTTTTCTTTTATTGCATCCCTTGTTCCCGCTGCAAGAGCGTTGCCGAAGCCGACAAGCGGAATTGTTGCGCCTGCGCCTGCAAAATCAACAAGCTTATCATAAATCCCGAAAGCCCCAAGCAAAACTCCGAGGCAAACGAATAAAACAAGTATTCTTGCAGGGGTGAGCTTTGTTATATCAATAAGAAGCTGACCTATAACGCAGATTGCGCCGCCAACCAAAAACGCTTTTAAACACATTAAAAGAATTTCACTCATAAAAAAATCACCTGCTGATATTTTTTGCATCAGCAGGTGATTTATTCGGTTTTAACCCAAATCAATCGGATTTTTATTATCGGTTTTAGCTTTTCTTCCGTATTTTTCTTCAAAGCCCGGGTTGATATAATCCTCAACAATCTTGCCATCACGAATACGAACAACTCTTTCGGCTTCCTCGGCAATCTCGTTATCATGGGTTATGATAACAACTGTTCTTCCCTCATCCTTAAGGGTATGAAGAATATTCATAACATCCCTTGTTGAGCGGGTATCAAGGTTACCCGTCGGCTCATCGGCAAGAATAACCGGAGGCGCTGCTGCAATTGCTCTTGCAACGGCAACTCTCTGCTGCTGACCGCCGCTCATCTCGGAAGGAACATGGTTCATTCTGTCGCCAAGTCCAACCTTTTCAAGCGCCGCCTTTGAAATCTCACGGCGCTCCTGCAAATGCATACCTCTGTATACAAGCGGAAGCTCAACATTTTCAATCGCAGTCAGCGAAGGAATGAGGTTGAAGCCCTGGAAAATAAATCCAATCTGTTCATTTCTGATAACACTCATCTGGTCATCGGTCAAATCATCAACAAGCTTTCCGTTGATATAGTATTCGCCCTCGGTAGGAGTGTCAAGCAAGCCGAGCATATTCATCAGCGTTGATTTACCCGAGCCGGACTGACCGATGATTGCAACAAATTCGCCCTCATCAACCGTAAGCGATACGCCATCGAGCGCATTAACCTGGTTTTCGCCGGGGTTATATATTTTATAAACATTTCTTACGTCTATCAGATGCATCCTAACACCTTCTTAAATCATTATAAACTGATTATATGATTGAAGATTATCAATGTCAAGAAAAACGGCGAATATTAATATAGCTTTTACAAATAATAAAACCGAAAACCAAGAAAAGGACGGACAAAAAATGAGCATTTCAAACAGCGATTATTCAAAGATGACGGATAAGGCGAGCCCCAATTCACCGATAATAAAAGACTGTATAAAGGCGTTTGTTTTCGGAGGCGGAATCTGCGTTTTTGCACAGCTTTTAAACTTTCTTTTTGAGCGCCTCGGGCTAAGCGAGGATAATATAAAGCTTGCAACGCCGAGTATTATAATTATTATAACCGCAATTCTGACAGGTATTGGCGTATACGATAAAATTGCACGCCACGCAGGTGCAGGAACAATAGTTCCGATAACGGGCTTTGCAAACTCAGTTGTTTCCCCCGCCCTTGAATTCAAACACGAGGGCTTTGTTCTCGGAACTGCCGCTCAGATGTTTTCCATTGCAGGTCCCGTTATTGTCTACGGCACTGCAACAAGTGTGATTTACGGATTAATATATTATTTGGGGACAAAATAAAAGCAGGGACGCACCCCTGCTTTTATTTGACATACTAACTCAAAAAATTCAAATTTATCTGTACATTACTTCAAACTCTTCACAAACCACTTTTGTATTCTCGTCAAAAGTTTTATTCACAGAAGCAAGTTCATTCGTCAGAAATCTTATGTGAACCTTTCTCCAGTAATCCAAAGTTCTGTCGCCCTCTCCTTCTTTAAAGGCGTGTTCTTGCGAAACCTGATTAAACTCTGTAACATATGCTTTAAGCGTTTTAATTATACATACTGCTTCTTCATTTGAATTTAAGATAATACTATAATCTCCTGCCTTCGGCAGCGGCTCGTTATTTATCAGATACAAATCATATGCGGAGCAGGTTGCAGTTTTAATTCCCTGCATGACTAAGTCAGCCAGTTCGTCTGGAGCTTCCCCAAAAGACCAAGCTTCATAGGTTCCGATAAAACCGGATTTTTTCCATAACTCTTCCGATGTCATTTCTTCAGTTCTCCTTTCGCAAATCCCGATTTATCCATTTTATTATATCACACAAATCAGTAAAAGTACATAAAATGATGTGAAGGTGCGCTTTAGGTGCGATAATACCGATAACGGGTTTTGCAAACGCAGTTGTTTCCCCCGCCCTTGAATTCAAACACGAGGGCTTTGTTCTCGGAACTGCCGCCCAGATGTTTTCAATCGCAGGCCCGTTATTGTTTACGGCATTTCATCAAGCGTTGTTTACGGGCTTATTATTTACTTGAAAATGGTTTAGTTAAATGATATAATATAAAAGATGTAATTATTATATTTGGAGTAATTGCTGATGAAATCCGATGTTATCCATGTTACCAACACGGGCGATGGCGTTGCCAAAGCCACTGTTGAGATGATTGTTTATAAAAATGTTTAAGGAGATAATACTATGACAATAACAAAAGAAGCAAACGGCAGCGCACTCACCCTTAAGATTGACGGCAGACTTGAAACAACAACTGCTCCCGAATTAGAGGCAGTTATTAAAAACGAGCTTGACGGCGTTACTGAGCTTACATATGATTTTTCAAATCTTGATTATATTTCTTCAGCAGGACTACGTGTTCTTTTATCCTCACACAAGAAGATGAGCGCTCAGGGTTCAATGAAGGTTATCAACGCAAACGATTTTCTCAATAACAGGATTTTCAGATATTCTCAATATAGAATAAGTAATAATACTAACTTAAAAATCCGCAGCACCGTTTATAAAGGTGCTGCGGATTAATTTTTTAACACTCGGATTTTATGAATCAAAAAACTGCTGACCGTCATCAGTAACAAGTCTTTGAGTTTTCGGATATTCAAAGATTTCGCTTCTTCCTTCGTTTTCCTTAAGATATGAAGCAAATTCAGCGGCATACCATTTTGCCATACCAAGATTATGCATAAGATAATGTCCGCAGTTAACGGCAGCTGCGCCAGGGACCTCAGTTGCAGCTTCAACCGATTCAA
>CAMYWU010000206.1 GCA_947302895.1 uncultured Clostridia bacterium
TGCTATAATTAGCACGATAAGGAAGTGTTATTATGCTTAAAATCACCCCTGATACCAGATTTAAGGATGCGATGATTAATCCCATGGCAAAGGATGTTGTTGAAAAGCTTATGCTTGCTTTAAGACTGCCGAGCAACTTGCTTGAAACAACTAAATTTGGCAATTTAAAGTTTAAATCTCTTACCGCCTTTACAGCCGGTCTTTTTGATAAAAAGACCGTTCAGACCCTTTGCAATATGCTAAATCTTGAAAAGGATGAGGTTATAACTGATGAGGGCGAGCTTAAAGAAAAATGGTGGAAGGAAGCGATTATCTACCAGATTTATCCTCGCTCATTTTATGACAGCAATGGCGACGGTATAGGCGATTTAAACGGCATTCGCCAGAAGCTTGATTATTTGCAGGATTTAGGCGTAACAGCTATATGGTGTTCTCCGTTTTATGATTCTCCGAATGATGATAATGGATATGATATCCGTGATTATAAAAAGATTATGGAAGAATTCGGAACAATGGAGGATTTTGATAATCTTTTAAACGATATTCACAGCCGTGGAATGAAGCTAATAATTGATTTGGTTGTTAATCATACAAGCGACGAGCATTATTGGTTTAAGGAAGCGCTTAAATCAAAGGATAATCCCTACCATGATTATTACATATGGCGTGATGCAACTGATAAGGATAAAACACCTCCAAATAACTGGATAAGCCTTTTTAAAGGTCCTGCATGGAATTACTATGAAAGCGTTGACCAGTGGGCTCTTCATTTATTTACCAAAAAGCAAATGGATTTGAACTGGGAAAATGAAGAGGTTCGAAACAGCGTTTATGAAATGATGAATTGGTGGCTTGATAAGGGCATAGACGGCTTCAGAATGGACGTTATCAATTTCATAAGTAAAACTCAGGGCTTGCCCCAGGCAAATGCATTTTTAGGGCTTATGACGGGCTATAAAGGCGCTGAATACTATTTTTACGGTCCAAAGCTCCATGATTATCTCAAAGAAATGAGAGAAAAAACCTTTGGCAATTATGATGTGTATACTGTTGGCGAATGCGGCGGCGCAGGAATAGAAATGGATAAAATGCTGACCGCCGATTTCCGAAAAGAGCTTGATACTGTTTTCAACTTTGATTTTCTTATGAATCAGGGTCATACGAATTATGATGAGTATGATTACGATTTGTATAAAGTTATGGTTGAATTTGAAAAGTTTCAGAGTAAATATACAAATCATTGCTGGCAGGCTGTTTTTTTTGAAAACCATGATAACCCGAGAATCGTTAATAAGGTTGATTCAAGCGGAGTTTACAGGGAAGATATATCAAAACTCTGTGCATTAATTGAAATGACGCTCAGAGGAACTCCGTATATCTATCAGGGACAGGAAATCTCAATGGGCAACGGTTGCTTTAATTCAATTGATGATATTGATGACAGGGAAGCAATCGGACGTTATAATGAGATGATTTCCAAGGGAAAGAGCGAGAATAAAGCGTTTAAGAGCATACAAATCGGCACAAGGGATAACGCAAGAACTCCTTTTCAGTGGAGCGACAGCGAGAATGCAGGCTTCACAAGCGGTAAGCCCTGGCTTAATATAACTCCTGATTACAGAAGATTTAATGCTGAGGATGAGGCAAACAGGGAAGACAGCGTTTTGAATTTCTTTAAAAAAGCAATAGCTCTCAGAAAGAAGAATAAAGCGCTCGTTTACGGTGAATTCAAGCGAGTTGAAAATATTAAAGCTCCGCTATATTCATATTACAGACTGTATAATGATGAAGTCTATTATGTTGAGCTTAACCTTGGCAAAAAGCCTGCTGAAAGAAAGCTCGATAATTCAGGTATGCGTTTGCTTCTCTCAACTAAGGACAACACTACAAGCATTTTAAGACCGTTTGAAGGAAATGTATACAGAGTTAAATAAACGATTTAAAGAGGGAATATGAAGAATATTCAAAGAATATTAGCTCTGGTCTTTGCCGCTTTATTTCTGTTTTCATTTGCCTTTTTCTTTGTGGATAAGGGCTTAATTGAGAATAAAGTTAAAACATCGATTGATGGCATTGAACAGGCGATTAATGCACAAAGCTCTTCTGTTCTTGAAAGAGAAATAGAGATTTCTCCCTGTAATAACGCAAGAATAGTGCTTTTGCAGTTATATAATTCTTCTGAAAAGAAGTACTACACAGTAAACAGATACATAACCGGTCAAACTCAGATATCGAAGATAAAGATTTCATTTCCAAAGGAATACCGATTAAAGACCTATGGGAAATGGAGAGTTCAGGTTTTAGAGAATAAAACCTGTCAAAAAGCTGAGAAGATTATTGAAGTAACATCCAACAATATTGAAAACAAGGAGCTTGCTTCAAAATCTGCCTGCGTTTATTGTGTTGATGACAATACTGTTTTATATGATAATAATTGTCATAAAAAGCTAAAGCCTGCAAGCACAACGAAGGTTATGACCGCAACGCTGTTGCTCGAAAGCAATAAGCTTAACGACAGCATTGAGGTATCAAAAAAAGCAGCAAATACTGAATATTCAAAGCCTGAAATGAAGAAGGGCGATGTATTCAAAAACAGGGATCTTCTGTATGCAATTATGCTTGCATCCTCAAACGGCGCAGCTGTTTCAATTGCTGAAAGCGTTAACGGAAGCACAGGTGATTTTATAGAGCAAATGAATAAAAAAGTTAAATCGTTCGGACGAAAGGATACGCATTTTGCTTCGGTACACGGTCTTGATATGGATAACCATTATTCAAGCGCTTATGATATTGCCTTTATAACGGGAAATATCTATAAAGAAAACCAACTTTTCAGAAATGTTATTGCAACAGATACCTATGTTGTAACGTCAAAAGAACAAGGCTCCGTAACTATTCGTACAACTGATAAGCTAAGAGGTTATTCAAGCAAACATAAGGGCGGAAAAACAGGCTTTACATCTGGCGCAGGATATTGTTTCAGCGGTGTTTATGTTCACGAGGGAAAGACTTATGTTGCTTGTGTTCTCGGTGCAAAAACGGGTAAGGACAGATGGAATGATATGAAAATCCTTTATAAATATATCGATAAATACGGCGCAACAAATTATTAATTTACTATTGACATTGAATGTAAAATCAATTAATATATTGGTTGATGTGCTGGTGTGGCGAAATAGGCAGACGCAAGGGACTTAAAATCCCTCGGTAGCAATACCGTACCGGTTCAAGTCCGGTCA
>CAMYWU010000207.1 GCA_947302895.1 uncultured Clostridia bacterium
GCCGAGCGCAATTGCAACCGAAACGGCACAAAGCGAATTATAAACCGAAAATCTTCCCGGTATCGGACAGTCAACCCTGCCGATTCTGTCGCTTACAAGCTCATATTTAACTCCGTTTGATGAGAAGCAAACGTTTCTTGCCGTGAAATCGGAAGCATTGTTTCCAACCGAATAGGTTTTAACCTTGCAGGGCAAGCCCTCAACAATTTTCAAACCGTTTTTATCATCAAGATTTGTTACTGCGATATCGCAGTTTTCAAAGAGTATTCTTTTTGAAAGAAAATAGTTTTCCCAGGTTTTATGGTAATCAAGATGGTCCTGAGTAAGATTTGTGAATGCTGCAAGAGCAAAATGTATGCCTGCAACTCTGCCCTGCGCAAGCGCCTGGGAGGATACCTCCATAACGCAGTATTCACACTCGGCATCAACCATCTTTCTGAAAAGCGACTGAAGCTCATATGCATCGGGAGTTGTATAGTGGACAGGATAGATTTCATCCCCAACCATATTCTGAACAGTTCCGATCAAGCCAACCTTTTTGCCCATATTTTCAAAAAGCTGTTTGATAATAAAGGTTGTTGTTGTTTTTCCGTTTGTTCCCGTTAAGCCTATAAGCTTAAGGCTTTTTGCAGGATTGCCGAAAAAGTTTGCGCAAATTGGAGAATAAACCTCCCTTGATTTTTCAACAATAATCTGATTATCAAGCCCTAAATCTCTTTCGCAAACAACTGCAACAGCGCCCTTATCGAGCATTTCCTTTGCAACGCTGTGGCCATCGAACGAAGCGCCCTTAATACAGATAAAAAGGAATCCCTTATCAACAAGACGGGAATCGGAGGTTACGTTTACAACCTCCCTGTCCTCATATTCATTTTTAACATTAATACCGCTTAGTATCTGAGAGAGTTTCATAGGTATACATCCTTTTTAGTCAAGAACTGATTGTGTGTTTTTAAACGAAACGGTTACAACCGAGCCTATTCCAACCTCTGTTCCCTTTTCAACCGACTGTCTGTATGCAACAACTGTTGAAGAAGAAAGGTTATTACCGCTGATTTCGATATTGAGGCTTGATTCGGCTGCAGCTCTGTTTGCTTCGCTTATTGTAAGTCCCGTGAAATCGGGAACCTTAACTGTTTTCTTTTCTCCCTTTTCTGTATACAAAACAACTGTTCCGTTTGACGGAATGTTGGAGCTTGAGCTTGGCGACTGATTGATAACGGTTTTTCCGCTGCCTACAATCTTGCATTTAAGTCCCTTTGCTTCAAGCGTTTTCTTTGCGCTGTCAACTGATTTTGAAAGAACATTCGGAGTATTGATGGAGAGCTTCTTCATTTCCTCTTCGTCATACTTCGGCTCAACATTGAGAACGGGCATAGCCTGCTCGATAACTTCGGCTGCTATTGGCGCACACAGCGCACCGCCGCCCAAATCCTCGTTTGGCTCATCCATAATGATAAGCATTGCAATTTCGGGCTTATCAGCAGGAGCAATTGCGGCAAATGAAACAATATACTTTGTTCTTTCGCCCTCTTTAAACTCGCCGAGCTTGGTTGAGGTTCCTGTTTTACCGCCTACTCTGTAGCCTGCAACATAACCGTTTTTACCTGTTCCTTCATCAACAACGGCTTTCATCATATTGCGAACCTTCTGAGAGGTTTCCTCGCTGATAACTCTTCTAACTTCAGTTTTCTGGGTTTTCTTAATTGTGTTTCCGTTTGCATCCTTGATTTCGGATACTATATAAGGCTGAACAAGAGTTCCGCCGTTTGCAATTGCTGAAATACCGCTTACAACCTGTATCGGAGTTAAGGAGTTCGTTTGTCCGAAGGAAGCGGAGGAAAGTTCAACAATTCCGTATTGCTCCTCACGGTAGTACTGCGACATTGCTTCACCCGGAACATCAATGCCTGTTTTCTGAGTGAATCCGAATGCATCGAAATACTTAAAATAGTTGTGAACTCCGAGCTTCTGACCGATTGTTATGAAGAATGGGTTGCAGGAATTTTCAAGTCCCTGGGTTAAATTCTGAGTTCCGTGTCCCGGATGATAATGGCAATGCATTGTGTAGTTCTTAACATGAATTGAACCCGTGCAGGTATAGCTTGTATTGAGGTTAACAACATTCTCTTCAAGCGCTGCGCTTGCCATAAAGGTTTTAAATACAGAACCGGGAACATAGGTATCCGATACCGTGAAGTTTCTCCAATGATTCTGAATTGCAAGGCTCTGAGCCTTCGCCTTTTCATCCTTATCGGTTATTTTTTCAAGTTCCTTATCGGTTTTCTTATAGTTTATCTTATACGGCTCGTTGCAATCGAAATCGGGCATTGAGCTCATTGCAAGAATTGCGCCCGTGTTGCAATTCATAACAATTCCGTATGCGCCCTTTGCGTTGTATTCCTCCATTGTTGTTCTCAGACCTTTTTCAAGATAGTACTGAACGGTCTGGTTGATTGTTAAAACAAGGGAGTTGCCGTCGGTTGCTTCAACGGAGGTTTCATAATCGGTTGGAAGCTTGTTTGAATTTGCATCCTTAACGGTAACAATTCTTCCGTTTGTTCCCTTAAGCTCATCCTCATAATAGCTTTCAATTCCCGTTAAGCCCTGGTTATCATCGCCCGTAAAGCCAATAACGGAGGAAGCAAGCGAATTATGGGGATAATAGCGCCTTGTTGTCTGCTCAAAGCCTATGATTTCTCCGAGCTTGTTTTCTGATGAAAACTTTGCAATTTCCTCTTTTATATCGTTTTCAATTTTCTTTGCAATAACAACGTATCTTGAATCGTTTTTTGATTTTTCAAGAAGCTCCTGCTTTTCTTCCTCGTTGAATTTAAGGTAGGCTGCAAGATTATCAACAACTAAAGTTCTTTTATCCTCGCTCTTGATATTGGCAGGGTCAAGGAACACATTCCAAACCGTTGCAGACTGGGCAAGAACATTGCCCTCGCTGTCGTAAATCGTTCCTCGCATTGCGGAAACCTCGGTATCATATAGCTGCTGCGACTGAGCCTTGCCTGCAAGCTCATCAGCTCTTACGGTTTGAAGATAGAGAACTCTTATTCCGTCCGAACAAAAAGCAAAAGCGATAACAAGGGACAAAATGAGTATTCTTTTCATCATACCCTTTTTAAAATCCTTTCCCATGTTATCACCCCAAACCATACGAATTTAAAATTGAGAATTAAGAATTG
>CAMYWU010000208.1 GCA_947302895.1 uncultured Clostridia bacterium
TCTGCAAGCTGTGCAGGAGCAGCGTCAAGAGTCAATTTCCTTCTTCCGTCGTTTTGCTTTTCAAGGTCGTCGATATCAACTTCGGCTTCAGTTCTTTTAGCGCTCCTATCCTCCGTTGTTTCAAGATAAGTGTATTCAATGTGTCCGCCCTCGGCGTTATAGTACGGCATATCAATGAAGAAATTAACCTTAATTCCGCTTTCAAGATTCAGATTGTATGCGTTTTCAGGCTCGCTGAACGGAAGCATAATGTACTTATATTCGCCCAGCGAGGTTGAGCCATTCCACTTAGTTGAATCAGCTTTGTTTCCTGTTGCGCTTACCTTAACTCCGAGAGTCTTTGTTGCTGATGTGAGAATGAATTGAGAGTTAAACGCTGCATTTCCTGAAACAGCTTCAAGCATAGTTCCCTCTTCGGCAATGAGATTATCGTTATTCCTGTCGTTATAGAAGGAATAAGAGTTTTCATTGCTGCCTGTTACAGCCTTGAGACTTGCGCCGTTTTCAAGGGTTAACTGATTTGAATACATCAGATAGTAACCATATGTCGGTGCTGTTCCGGGGATATTTATAGAAACCCCTGCACCGTCGATATTTGTATTCTGACGGCTCTGGATACCGTAATATGTATTCTCGTCATCGGCATTCATTTCAATTGACAAGCTGCCGTTCCCATTGACGGTGAAGCTCTGAGTGCTTGCAACAAAGATACCGTATTTTTCCGTTACTCCCTCTTCATCAGTTGAAGCATCAACAATTCTGTTTTCGCCGACAAGCTTAATTGTAAACGGTTCGTCCTGATTATAACGGATACCGAATGCCTGCGTGGGTGTACCGTTATCCGCTCTCTTGTCAACCTCAACGGTTGCGCCGTTAAGAGTGAGCTCATTTGTCTGAACATTGAAGCTTACTTTGCCGTCGCCGAGAACATCATTGCAGTTTGCGCCGTTAACATGAACACCGCCAACATAGAGATTATAGTTTATCACATTGAAGGTTGCGCTGATAGTTACATCTGATGCAGGCATAGTAAACTTGCCGTCTGTTACGGTTATTTCGTTTTCGTCCGCATCTTTAACGGTAAGCGCGCTGAGACGATAACCTTCATCGGGAGTAACTGTTAACGTTACCTCGTCGTCTTTATAGGCTCCGCTGCTCTCGAAGCTGACAGTACCGTTTTCAGATTCGTTAATTGTAATAGTGTGCCAGTTCGGGCTTACAGTTTCTGTATAAACCGCTGTATAGGTAACGTCTTCAGTTACAGCCGGAAGTTCATCCGCTGCATAGGTTGCAGTACCGTCATTCCAACCAAAGAAAGTATAATCATAATGTCCTTCGGAATAAGGTGCAGGCGTTTCGCCGTTGTATTCGGGCTTGGACGTAATTATTACGTTTTCGTCCGTTTCTTCAAGCTCGCCGTTTACAATCCAGTCAACAGTGTGATAGGTTGCCTTGCGGAGAGTTTTATTTGAAATCGAAGAAATCTCGCTGTCCGAAAGCGCGCCGTCATAAAGCTTAGTTCCATCAGTCAGTATCTGACCGTCGGCAACTGCAAGTGTATTACCCGAATATGTGCAGACCTTAATCGTGCTGCTGTTATCAGCACAGCCAAGGATAAGATTACCCTGCGGAACATAAAGCGAAATTGCTTCAACGTTGCCGCCGTAAATGCCCATATTTTCGGCAACAACCGAACTAAGATTTATGATACCTCCGTAAATGTTCGCACCCATAAGCGCGCTTGTATCGTTTAAATTCAGAGCACCTGTTTTGCCGCTTTGAGCGTAAACGGAGAGCGTCCACGCAGTGTTAGCATCGTTATAGTTAAAGTTCTTCGCCGTCATAGTCTTGCCGTCTGCAAGAATGATATTGGTATCTGCTGCAATCTTTAACTCAGTGCTATAAGAAACGTCCTGATTTACAACGTACCATCCGCCGTTAAGAACGGTTTCCGCTCCCGTGAGAGGCGTAGCAGTAACGCTTTGCTCTTCTCCGTTTTCATCAAGATAATTAGTTTTTACTTTTCCGCTTGAAACGTATGCTGCCGTATAGGTTGCATCATCTGTTACCGCAGTAATTTCAGGCGTCCATCCGGAGAATATGTATTCGTTTTCGCCGTCGAAATACGAGTTGGGTGTTTCGCCGTTGTATTCGGGAGTCGTGCCGTAAGGAACGCCCTCGTCCGTTTCAACGGCTTCGCCGTTTGCAATCCAGTTCACAGTGAAGGTAAGTATGCTGAACTCTGCATTAACGGTAACTTCGCTGTCAGGCATCATAAAGGTATTATTCTCGGTTAAAGTAACGGGATTACCCTCAGCATCCGTTACTGTAAGGCTGTCAAGCCGGTAGCCTGTATTAACGTTTACTTCAAGTTCAATATCGCTGCCTTCTCTTGCCATATCAACACCGCTGACAGTTCCGCCTTCGGTGTTTACGTAATTTATCGTGTAGCCCGTCTTTCTGTAACTAACGCTTACGGTAACTTCATCCTCGGGCATCACGAAGGAATTATTCGTAACGGTTATCTGATGCATCTTGGAGTCTGTAACAGTTATTTTTTCAAATTCATAACCCTTTGAAGCAGCAACCTCAACGCTTACCGTGTCACCTGCCATTGCCTTTTCGGGAACGGTTACCGCACCCTGCGTGTCGTCATTATCGAGAGCAATCTGATAATACGGCGCAAATTCAGCCGTTACGGTTGCGCCGCCGTATGGTACATTGATTTTGTTTTTTGATTCTACGTTAATCGTATTGCCGTTTCTCGGATTGGTTGCGGTGATATTAATTAAACCGTACCCCTCGTCGGGAGCAGCAGTTATCTGAACATAGGTACCATACGGAACATTGCTGCGGTCTGCCGAAATTGTTCCGCCGTCACTTTGAACAAGAGTGACATCAAAGAAATCCGTGCTTACAAATTGCGCGCACGACACGACATTGCCGAATTTTGAATTGTATGTGGCAAGATAACTGCTTTTAACATATATTTTTGTTTGACTGTCATATCTGCCGTTAAAGTCGTTGTCGGTACCCATAGTCATATTGTCAGGGTCAGCAGGACAGTTAATTCGGCCTAAATTTTCATCGTTTCCGAAAGCAGAGTTGCCTATGTGTTGCAGTGATTCCGGGAAGAACAGTGTTACACCCTTATTACTGTAACTATCGGTAAATGCGTTACGAAACG
>CAMYWU010000209.1 GCA_947302895.1 uncultured Clostridia bacterium
AAATAACCTCGCCGAGAATATCCGAAACGTAGAACAGACAGCGGGAAATCTTAACATTGTTTATTATATCCTCATCAGCAACATTTTCTTTTGTGAACGGATTAACTCCTCTTGCCAAGTCGTCAATATAATCCTTTGCGTGGGCTGTTAATTTGATATCTATATCCATATTATTATCTCCTTAACTTAAATATACAGGCAATTGGGTTGTTTGTCAATAAAAAATGAAACAAAAGTTTGATATTTTGCTCGAAAAAGAGAAAATGAATAGTTCCTTATCATTAAGTTGAGAAAGAAAAAACGGGTCGCTGAGGTCATCACCTCCTACGAATACGCCGATGGGTGTACTGTAGGGGATGGCGACCTCGGCATCCCGTTAATTTAATACTGTTGCTGAATTATCAACTTTTCTTTTTATTATTGATTATTCTGTTTTGCAAGCTCTGCTTTGCCTTCTTCCGTATCTCTCCAATACTGAGTGAACGGATGGAAGCGCTCCTGCTCCTCCCAGATTTCCTTTGCTCTGGGAGCCCAGTTCTTTGCGTATTCGTCCGTTTTTGAGCAAAGCTCCTCGGCGCTTTCCGCCTGAACAAGGTTGGTTGATTTTGCGCCGCTTGTTTTAACAATGTGCCTGAGCTTTTCGGGGTTTTCAAGCATCGGGCAGGGGCGCAGCATATTATCGTTGAAGGGCTGACCCTTATAAAACTCCTTGAAAAGAGGGGACTTAAGGCATTCAAGAACGCTCTTTTCCTTGATATTGCAGTCGCTGTAGTGGATGAATACACAGGGCTCAACGTCGCCTTCGCTGTTAACGTGGAAATAGTTTCTTCCGCCTGCAATACATCCGCCGACAAATTCGCCGTCGTGCTGAAAATCAATGGTGAAAAGGGGCTTGCCCGTTTTGCTGTCTCGCTTTGCACGGATTGTTCTGTATACATGCTCACGCTGCTCCGGAGTCAGGAGCAGGCTTGTGTCAGCGCCTGAGCCGATTGGCATATAGTGGAAATACCAGGAGAAAATTGCTCCGTTTTCAATTTCCATATCATAGAATTCATCGCTTGTTACAGCTTCATAGTTCTGGCTTGTGTAGCAAACCGAGGTTCCGAAAATGCATTTATGCTTTTTAAGGAGCTGCATTGCGCCGATAACCTTCTGATAAACGCCTTCGCCACGGCGGGCATCGGTTGTTTTCTCGCTTCCCTCAACTGAAAGAGCAAGCGCAAGGTTGCCGGCTTTTTTCATATCCTCGCAGAACTTATCATCAACAAGGGTTCCGTTTGTAAAGCACAGGAAAATGCAATCCCTGTTTTCACGGACAAGGGTTAAAACATCGTCCTTTCTGACAAGGGGTTCGCCGCCTGTGAACATAAAGAAATGTGTTCCAAGCTCCTTTGCTTCCTTTATCAGCCTTCTCATATCATCAAGAGAAAGGTTTGATTTATGACCGTATTCCGCTGCCCAGCAGCCCTTGCATTTGAGGTTGCAGGCGCTCGTTGGGTCGAGAAGTATAACCCAGGGGATATTGCAGCCGAGCTTTTCCCTGTTTGAACGCAGGGTTGAGGTTCCAACATATCCTGCATCAATAGCAAAGGTGAGCGCAAGGTTTGCAAAAGCCTCCCAGTCGAGATTTTCCATTCCGTTGAAAAGATACTGATGCCAGATATTTTCCTTATCGGTGATAATCTCAATGGGCTTTTCAAAGGTTGCCTTGGGATACATATTGCCTGCAACAGATTTGGCTATCTTAACAATCCTGAGAAGATTTCTTTCGGGATTTTTATAGGCATATTTAAATATTGGTTTTCCTAATTTGTGAAGGAATTTACTGCTAACTTTAACCATAAGGCGTTAAACCTTTCCTTTCCAAATAGTAGTTTGTTATTTCAAAGACGCTACATTGATTCGGGCGCATCAATTTTGAGCATTGAAAGAATGTTTTTGATGGTATCCTTAACCGCAGTGCAAAGGCAGAGCCTTGCCTGCATTAATTCCTCGTCGTCATCAAGCATAACCCTTTTTGCATTATAGAATTTATGAAAAAGGGTTGCAAGGTCGATAACATAGTGGGTTATCTTTGCAGGGTCATACTGCTTTGCAGCCGAAACAATTTCACCCGTTAGCTTTGAAAGATGGGAGATAAGCTCTCTTTCCTCATCGCTTGAAAGCAAATCGAGATTAATGCTTTCGGATGATTTGAGAACAACGCCCTGTTCCTCGGCTTTTCTGATAATCGAGCATATGCGAGCGTGTGCATACTGAACATAGTATACGGGATTTTCGCTTGATTGCTTTGCCGCAAGCTCCAGATCAAAGTCGAAATGTGAGTTTGGCTCACGCAGATTAAAGAAAAACCTTGCCGCATCAATCGGGATTTCTTCAAGAAGTGTATTAAGCGTGATTGCCTTGCCGCTTCTCTTTGAAAGCTTTATTGTTTCGCCGCCGCTTACAAGGCGAACCATCTGCATAATAACAACATCAAGTCTGCTTGCATCAACTCCGAGAGCCGTTAAAGCTGCCTTCATTCTCGGAACATAGCCGTGGTGGTCTGCGCCGAGAACATCAATTGCGGTTGTGAAATTCCTTGTAACAAGCTTATCGTAGTGGTATGCAATATCGGGAACGATGTATGTCGGAAGTCCGTTTGCACGAACTAAAACGATATCCTTATCATTTCCGTATTCGCTTGCTTTAAACCAGAGAGCGCCGTCCTCCTCATAGGTAACGCCCCTGTCTTTGAGCGCAGAAATAACTCTTTCAACTGCGCCGTTATTGTGCAGGGTTGACTCCCTGAACCATCTGTCGTAGGTTATTCTGTATTTCTTAAGGTCTCTTTCAAGCCCTTCGATATTCTTAGGAAGCGCAAAGTCAACAAGCGCTTTTCTTCTTTCTTCGCTTTCGCTTTCAGCGTATTTATCGCCAACCTCGGCAAAGAAATTCTTTGCGTGCTCGGTTATATCTGCGCCGTGGTATGCATCCTCGGGCATTTCAATATCCTTGCCGCAGAGCTGAAGATAGCGAACCTCAAGCGAGGTTGCAAACTTTTCAATCTGGTTGCCTGCATCGTTAACGTAAAACTCACGCTTTGTTTCAAAGCCTGCATATTCAAGAACTGAGGCAAGGCAGTCGCCGATAACGCCGCCCCTTGCGTTGCCGATATGCATGGGTCCTGTCGGGTTTGCGGAAACAA
>CAMYWU010000210.1 GCA_947302895.1 uncultured Clostridia bacterium
CGCCGGTAGATTCTGCGTGTATAATATGCGACAAGTGCACGGACGAGAGCATAAAAAAGAAAACCGTTGTCAAAGAGGTGGGAAAATGATTTATACAGTGACATTAAACCCTGCACTTGATTATGTTATGAAGGTCGGAGCGCTGCGCTATGACGATATCAACCGTTCTAAAGAGGAAATGCTTTATTACGGCGGTAAAGGAATCAATGTGTCTGTTATTTTAACAAGGCTCGGCATTGAAAACAAAGCGCTCGGATTTGTTGCAGGATTCACAGGCTATGAGCTTGAAAGAATGCTTAAGGGCGATGGAGTCAACTGCGATTTTAACCGCCTTAAAAGTGGAAACACAAGAATAAATGTTAAAATCAAGGCTGATACGGAGCTTGATATCAATGCTCAGGGACCCGACATTTCAGAAGATGAAATAAAAGAGCTTTTTGAAAAGCTTGATGAAATCAAAGACGGTGACTTTCTTGTTCTTGCGGGCTCTGTTCCGAGCACATTGCCCGCGGATATATATGAGCGAATATTAAAAAGGCTTTCGGGCAGGGGAGTTAATTCTGTTGTTGATGCAACGGGCGACCTGCTTTTAAACGTGCTGAAATATAAGCCGTTTTTAGTAAAACCGAACCACCATGAGCTTGGAGATTTATTCTCAGTTAAAACAAAAACCGATGAAGAAATTGAAAAGTACGCAAGAAAGCTTCAGAAAATGGGCGCAAGAAATGTTCTTGTTTCCCGCTCAAAGGACGGCGCAATGCTGATAGATGAAAACGGCGGTGTTTTCAAAATAGAAAATGCCGAAGGCAAGCTTGTTAATAGCGTTGGCTGTGGCGACAGTATGGTCGGCGGATTTATTGCGGGCTACATTCAGAAGAAGGATTATTCCCATGCGCTCAGACTTGGCGCAGTGTGCGGAAATGCAACAGCCTTTTCAGAGGGGCTTGCAGATAAAGCGGAAATTGACCGCGTTTATGATTTATTGGATATTAGCAAAAGCTGATATAAATATTTAAGGAGGAAAATTTATGAAAATCATCGATTTACTTAAAGTCGATGCCATTGCGTTAAACGCTTCGGTTTCAACAAAGGAAGAAGCGATAGACAAAATGGTTGATCTACATTCCGGCGCCGGCAATCTCAATGATGCCGGGATTTACAAAGAGGCAATTCTCGCAAGAGAGAGCCAAAGCTCAACTGCAATCGGCGAAGGTATTGCAGTGCCCCACGCAAAAAGCGAAAGCGTAAAAACACCTGGACTTTCATCAATTACTGTACCGGGCGGCGTTGATTACGGTGCACCCGACGGAAAGCCTTCAGACATTCTGTTTATGATAGCAGCACCTCTTGACGGAGACCTTCATCTCGAAATTCTCTCACGCCTTATGGTAATGCTTATGGACGCTGATTTCTGCACAAAGCTCCGTGCGGCAAAAACGCCCGAAGAGTATATTGAAATCATCGACAAAGCAGAGGCTGAAAAGTATCCCGAGGAGCCTGTGGTTACAGAAGCACCGAAGGACGGCTATCAAATTCTTGCAGTAACAGCTTGCCCGACAGGTATTGCTCATACCTATATGGCTGCTGAAGCTCTTGAACAGGCTGCTGAAAAAATGGGCATTTCAATCAAGGTTGAAACAGACGGCTCAGGCGGCGCAAAAAATGTGCTTACTAAAGAGGAAATCGCAAACTGCGACGGAATTATCTGTGCAGTTGACAGAAATGTTGAGATGGCTCGTTTCAACGGAAAGCCTGTTTACAAGACCTCTGTTTCAAACGGCATTAACAAGCCCGAAGAGCTTATCAACAAAATACTCAACAAGGAAGCTCCTGTTTATCACAGTGATTCTGCAGACGCTTCGGATGAAACATCAGGCGATGGTGAAGGCTTCGGAAGAAAGATTTATAAGCACCTTATGAACGGAGTTTCGCATATGCTTCCGTTCGTTGTAGGCGGCGGTGTTCTTATTGCACTCGGCTTCCTTATTGATACTATCGCAGGCAATGCCGATGTCGGCGGAAACTTTGGATTCACAAACCCCGTTGCAGCAGTTGTATTCTGGATTGGTAAAGCAGCATTTGCATTTATGCTTCCGATTCTTGCAGGATATATCTCAATGTCAATAGCAGACAGACCCGGTTTGCTTCCGGGTATCGTAGGCGGTTATCTTGCAACAACAGGCGCAACTCTTTCAAATCCGACTGGGGATGACACAGCTGTATCGGGCTTCCTCGGAGCACTCCTTGCAGGTTTTGTTGCAGGTTTGCTTGTTAACGGTCTTAAAAAAGCATTCAACTGGCTTCCAAAGGCAATGGACGGAATTAAACCCGTATTCATCTATCCGCTCTGCGGAACATTCCTTATCGGAATCGTAATGCTTCTTATCAACCCTGTTGTTGGACTTCTCAACAGCGGACTTTCAAATTTCCTTACCAATCTGGGCGACACAAGCAAGCTTTTGCTTTCAGTTGTTCTTGCTGCAATGATGGCTATTGATATGGGCGGCCCGTTCAACAAGGCGGCATATGTATTTGGAACTGCTGCAATTGCGGACGGCAACACCTGGATTATGGCAGCCGTTATGATTGGCGGTATGGTTCCCCCGATTGCAATCGCACTTTCAACTACCTTCAATAAGAGCAAGTGGACTGAGCAGGAACTCAAGAACGGTCCTGTTAACTATCTGATGGGTCTTTGCTTCATCACAGAAGGCGCAATTCCTTATGCTGCTTCCGACCCGCTTCGCATTATTCCTTCCTGTATGGTTGGCTCTGGCGTTGCAGGCGCTGTTTGTGCGCTGTTCGGCTGCGCTTGCCCTGCACCTCACGGTGGTATCTTCACCTTCGCAGTTGTTGAGCATCCGCTTGGATATATCATCTCGCTCATAGCAGGTTCTGTTGCAGGAGCGCTGATGCTTGCAATTCTGAAGAAGAATAAAAACAAGGTTGAAAAGAAAACCGCATAAATAAAAAAGAGGTAATATTATGGTTTCAAAATCTTTTACACTTACTAACAAAATGGGCTTTCATATGCGCCCTGCACAGGTTTTCGTAACCGCAATGGCAAAGTATTCTTCCGATATAACTATCACTTTTAACGGCAAGGATATCAACGGCAAAAGCATTATGAATATTATGGCAGCTTGCATGAAATGCGGCAGTGAAATCACTGTTTCATGCAATGGC
>CAMYWU010000211.1 GCA_947302895.1 uncultured Clostridia bacterium
CTTGTGTTCAACGGCAAACAACTTACAAACACGGAGAACCGTCCCCTGTGTTTTCCGATAATTTGAATTTGTTTAAATCAATAAAGGAAAATTTTAGCGGAATTCATTCAATTGACTATTCTATGCTTGCAACATTTACAGATGTTGTAGGTTTAGTGTTATGTATAATAGCACCTGGATATATTTTTGTAGATGATGTTATTAGAAAAATTATAAAACTATCATTAAAGAATATTGAAACGGGTAATTATTGGGGGTAAATATGAATAAATATAGATTCAGATATTATAACACTACATTCAAGTTTCTAAGTTATTTATTAGTTCCCATTGTTAACATAATTATTGTTAGTTTTGTGATAAATCTATTAATGAGACTGCCTAACAGTTTAGGATTTCATAATCTGATACCAAAAGGAAAGTTATTATACATTTGCCAAAACAGTATTATTGCTGTTTCTGTAATATGGAATATTATGTATGTTTTTTTCCCAAAGGGCGTTTTCCTTTATCAAGACCATTTGATAATTGCTCGATATTGCATTACACTGCGTAATTTTAGGTTCAGAATAAAAGTTAATTATAATGATATCAATAAGGCTAATGTTAATTATAGCAATTTGCTGTTATCCAGATATTATGGCTCGGAATTAGTTCCGTTAGGAGATAATAAATATAATGTTGAGCTAACCTTAAAAAATGGGAAAAAATTGTTTTTCAGCATTGAAGATGCAGAGCAGTTTTGTGAAGAGATAGAATATAGGTGCGATAGGACAAAAAACACAGGTGAACACAGGGAACGGCTTCAATAAGCTTTTTCTGGGACAGGGGTCGGTTCCTTGTACCAAGATCGGAACGAAGTGACCCGATTCTTTTCTCTTTTATCTTTTCGTTCTTCTCTCTTCTCTATAAAATGAAGAGTAGGTACAGGGGACGGTTCCCTGTCCCAAAACGAAAAGCCATAATAACATTTTGTGTTGAACAATACTCGTACTAAAATTTAATATCCAAAAAACGCCTATGCTGATTCATTTCAGCATAGGCGTTTTTTATATTTAAATGATAAATGATTCCTTCTCGTCAACCCCTGAATTTTAAAAAATATGTCTTTTTTTGTCGATTTTTTGTCCATTTTTGCATTTACCGTTGTTTGTGATTTATATTGTTTTATTATTATAGTATGAATAAATAATTAGTGTGCGAAAGGAAAAAATATGAGAGTTATGAAGAACACGGGGGACGGTTCCTTGTGTTATATTATATCGAGTTATGTGTTGAGCAAATTTATTGATTAGGTACAGGGTAGGTACAGGGGACGGTTAGCGTGAAAACCAATTACGAGTAAAAATGAAAGAAAGTCAGATACAGGGGGACAGTCCTCTGAAAGCGGTCTGTCCCCCTATATTCCACCGAACTTTCATTCGTTGTGTGTGATTAAAAATCATGCGGTGTTCCCCGTACCTGCTGAAAATATACATTTATTCGCACCACGCATTACGCAAAAAACAGTCAACGAACTTCGTTGACTGTTTTTGTTTACCATTCAGATTTTGTGTAAGAACGAATAATATTTGTTATAATATTATCTCTCTTGAAGCCTTCGCCTTTGCCGCCTTTAATCTGGTCCTGAATTTTGCCGGCTCTGATTGTAACAAAGTCTGCCTTATCAAGAATCTTATCAATCGGCGGAATGTTATCGAATGCATATTCTCCTTCAACCTTATCAAGAAGCTCGGTTGCAAGATATGTATTTGAAAATCTTTTAACCGCTGTCATTGCGAGAATAACAACTCGGTTTTCTTCGGGAAGGGTAAGCGTTTTGCAATTCCTTACATCTATTTCATACATAAAGAAATATGCTTTCTGATTTGCAAGATTTCCTTCGGGATGATGGGTATGGGTGAGAATAAGACCCGATTTAACATCCTTAATATTTGCGCTCTGCTTAAGACCTGCCATATCCCACTGGAAAACATTTTCCCTCATTGAATGAATGGTTAAATTCTTTTCCTTATTATCGGTAAAGAAGGTTACGTCTCTGTCGCCAAGGGTGCTTGCAGCAAGGATGTAGAGCTTTGTAGAGCCCTTTGGTATTTCAATTTCCTGACCTCGGGCAATCAAAACATTCTTGTCCTCATCAGCGCTCGGAAGGCGGAAGGTTATACCCTCAATTGTTGCGCTGCCGCCAAGCAGCTCATCGGGAAGGGAACATCCGCTTCCCTGAAGAATAACATTAACCTTATTGCTGTCCTTGGTAATACCCTGGGTGTTATATTCAAGGCTGAGCTTTTTAAAGCTTTCCTTAGCTGTATTCTTCTCGCATATAAGCGAAACCTTGAAGGTTTTAACCTCATATGGCTTGAGGTTGAAGGTAATGCTGTTTTTATCTGCCTTTGCCTTTTTAACAAGCGTTTTTTCATCTGCAAGGGTTTCGTTTGCATCTTCAATATCGGCAAAGAAGCTGATTGATGCGCCCTTAATCTCCTTTGCAGAGGAGGAGTTAACTCTTACAACAATGCTTTCATCCTCATCGCATTTCTTAACAGCTCTAACGATAACATTATTGCTTGAAACCTTGAGAAGCGAGAAGCTGTCTGAAAGTGCGCCCTGCCTTCTTGAGCTTGTCTGGAAGGCAGTTATAGGATAAGTAAAGAACTGGCTTTGCTGAGAGGTTTTTGCTGATAAATCGCCTTTGTGTGAGAAGATACCAAAGGAGAAAATATTTCTTCCTATATCCTGCAAATCCTGGCGTGCATCCTTGGTAAATGCGCCTGCAGGAGTATGAATGCAGGTCAGGCGAAGCATATTTTCGCTCGGCTTATCCCAGGCGTATTTGCAATCGGAGAAGATTGAAACGCCGTATTCCTCGCCGCTGATATCAGCCCATTTCTGAGCGGGAACCTCGTATAAATTATCCTTGTTTGTTCCTCGCTTAATACAGCCAAGGCCAAGGTCGTAGGTTGCTTCTTCATTTTTGCAGGTGAAGGGGAACTGAGCCTTGAGCATTGTTCTTCTTTCCTGCCAGTCGATGAAGTTATCAACTCTGATGTATTCGCCGTATGCTTCAAGCGAAACAACCTGCTCAATCTTTGAGCTCTGAGCGTGGCGGCTTACTTTAATTGCAATCCTTGCAGGACCGTTTTCAACAATCTCAAAT
>CAMYWU010000212.1 GCA_947302895.1 uncultured Clostridia bacterium
CTCCAATGTTACAGGGGGACATTCCTCCAAAGGCGGTGTGTCCCCCTGTAACATTTCGACTCCCCGACAAATCACAATTTGAGGACTTCTTTCAGCCATTGGGCGCTGTCCTCAGTCCAGTTCGGTGTTCTTGAACACATATCAAGCGCCCTTGCATTAACTGTTTCATCGGCAACGGAAAAGCCGTGGGGCGCATCGCTATAGATATGGCATTCATAGGAGATGCCGTTTTTATTCAGCGCACCGAGCATTTCAACCGTGTTTTCAACAGCAACAGTATTATCGTTTCTGCTTGCAAAAATGAAACACGGGCAGGTGTTTTCATCAACGGAGCTGACAACATCGGGCGCAGTTTCGCTGTAAAAATTGGTTGTTGCCCTGTTTAAAACTGGATAGCCGAGGATTGCCGCCTTCGGCTTGCAAGCGGAAATCGTTGCGGCGCAGCCTGCAAGGTGGCCTCCTGCCGAAAAGCCGATTACAGCTATTCTTTGTGTGTCAACAGCCCATTCCCCGCTCTTTTCGCAAATCAGCTTATACGCCTGCTCATAGTCATCAAGCGGATTGCGCCACGCCTTATGCTCGGCAACGGAATATCTTAAAATAAACGCCTGAAATCCCGCCCTGAGATAAACAAGCGCAATTGGATCCGCTTCGTTATCCGAGCAAAATTCATATGCTCCGCCCGGCATAATGATTATTGCAGGGCGCTTTTCAATATGTGAAAAAATACCGCCAACGGGCTGAAGATATGCTGTAAGGGTAACATTTCTTTCTTCGTTTAAAACTATCTTTTCTGTTTTCATTTCAAGCTCTCCTCGGCGTTCTTTTTAGTAACATAGATATGACCGATTGCAAAAAGAATTGCAAAACAAACAAGCAGCCAGTGCCGAAGCAATATTCCGCTGATAAGAAAGATGCACGACGGAATAACTGCAAGAATTATCGCAAGGGAAATATTTTTCTTTTTGAAATATATCAAAAAAGCAATCCAGTATGCAAAAATAAGCACTGCATTGAGCGCCATATACGCAATCATTTCAAGCTTTGAATTAAAGCCGAATTCCCATACGAAAAGCGGCAGCTGTATCGCCCTGCTTGCTCGATAACATTCATCAGCTTATTTTTGCAAAGGTTCTTTTCGTCCCTGTTTTTCGTTGCATAAAGGATGTTTGGCAGCAGCATTAAAATAACAATCGCCGCGCCGAAAACATTTATCCATCCGAATTTCATATTTGCTCCCCCTGTTATTCCCCGTCGATTGCTTCAAGCAGGAAGCTTACGGGTCGAAAGCCATCGTTGCAGGAAATCATAGCCGATTTTTTGTTCTTCATCCAGCCGTCGTAGAAATCCTCTGCGCCGTGGGCAAGCGCCATAACAAAGGGCGAAACATTATCCCATGCGCTTTCGCAGAAGCCCTCGGGTCTTTGCCAGCCGTTTGTTATAAACACCCTGCCAAGCTCCATATCGCAGGTATGCTCCATCGGGTTTTCATATTTTTCAATCAAATCAGTATGGCAAACCTTTTTCATAACCGTTATACGAACATTATTCATTTTTATTCTCCTTTTGCCTGCAGAGTCATATCCTATTTCTCATTATCAAATGACTTTTTAACAAGCTCCCTTGCCTCTTCAAGCGAAGCAACCTCTTTTGAATAGAGCATCTGAGAAATAATATTTCCCGTTGCGGTTGCTTCAACAGGACCTGCAATAACCCTCTTTTTCGTATACTGCGCAGTAAGCTCATTAAGGTATTCATCCTTGCTGCCGCCGCCGACAATATTGATTGTGTCAACCGTTTTGCCGCTGATGCTTTCTATCTCTGCAACAACATCGGAATATGCTTTTGCAAGCGAATGGTAAACCGAATTGATAAGAATATCAAGCTCCAAATCGGGCTTTTTAAGATATGCCCTTATCGCCTCAATCATACTTTCGGGAGCAAGGAAGGAAACATCGTTTGTATCGATATATTCAAAACCCTTGGCGTTCCTTGCAAGGTTCATCATTTCATCGTAGCTGAGCTCTTTGTTTAAATTCTTACGTATATTCTGAAACAGCCACATACCCATATAGTTTTTAAGAAAACGGAAGCGATAGTTTATTCCGCCCTCGTTGGTGAAATTGGCATTCTCCGCCGCCTCGCTTAAAACGGGCTCGGGATTTTCCGTTCCGATAAGCGACCATGTTCCCGATGAAATATAAACCCCGTTTTCGCCCACCGAGCAGGCTGCAACTGCGCTTGCCGTATCGTGGGAGGGAGCAAGAACAACCGTGCTTTCAAAATCAAAGCCCTGAAGCTTGCCAACCTCTGTGCAGGGGGTTGAAACCTCGCTGAATATATTTCTGTTTATTCCGAGCTTATCAAGAATTTCGCCATCCCAGGTTTTTGTTTTGGCGTTGATAAGATTGGTTGTTGTTGCCTCGGTGTATTCGTTTTTGATAACGCCCGTCAGCTTAAAGGCAAGATAATCGGGCATATTCATAAAGAATGCCGCCCTGTCAAGCTTTCCGCTTTTTTTATCGCAATAGAGCTGATAGATTGTATTATAATTCGCCTTTTGAATACCTGTTTTAGCGTACAGCTCCTTTTGCGAAATAACCTTAGCAAACTCCTCCTGGATGAGATTGTTTCTGTTATCACGGTAGGAAAACGCAGGCAGAAGCTCCTGCTTGTTTTCATCAAGAAGAACATAGTCAACGCCCCAGGTATCAATCGCAATTGTTGCGGGAAGCTTTCCGATTTCGCCGCATTTTGCAATACCCGCCTTAACCTCACGAACGAGTTTTTCTATGTCCCATATAAAAGAGGAATTTTCCTCTCTTAAATAATCCTCAAAACGATAAACCTCTTCAAGAGTGATTTTTCCGTTTTCAATATATCCGAGAATGTGCCTTCCGCTCGAAGCACCGATATCGATTGCTAAATGATAAATCATTGTTTTTCTCCGTAAAAGATAATTTATATTTTAATTACAGTATACACAATGACAGGTGAACAATCAATATTTTTCATTAATCTGTCATAGGCGCTGTGCGGCGATTGCGGAGCCTTGCTCCGCGTACCCGGACGGGAGTTCCCTCTCAACTATTCCCAACACTTCTCAAAGCCCGACCATTTCTCGCTTGCTTTGG
>CAMYWU010000213.1 GCA_947302895.1 uncultured Clostridia bacterium
GAAAACGCAAAGATTGAAAATTCATCAATCGGCGAGGGCTGCGAGATAGACGGTTTGGTTGATTATTCGGTTGTTTCCCCCGATGTTAAAATCGGAACAGGCGCCGAGGTTAAGTATTCGGTTATTATGCCTGGCGCAACAATTAAAGACGGCGCAAAGGTTTATTATTCAATAATCGCCGAGGACGTTGTTGTTGAAGAAAACGCACAGATAGGCGAAGTTCCCGAGCATCTTGAAAACAGTGAGGATTGGGGAATCGCAGTTATCGGCTCAAAGGCAACAATAACAAAGGGCAAGAAAATTGCTCCAAAAGATATGATAGCATCAGGAGAGGAGGTATAACAATGAACGGAAATAAAGTTCTTGGAATGATTTTTGCAAACATTCACGAGGAATCACTTGAAGCGCTTACAGATATGAGAACTATGGGCTCTGTTCCGTTTTGCTCAAGATACAGACTCATCGATTTCCCGCTCTCAAATATGGTTGAAAGCGGTATAACAAAAATCGGTGTTGTTACAAATGCAAACTTCAATTCACTTATGGACCACGTTGGAACAGGTAAACCCTGGGATTTAAGCAGAAAGAACGACGGCTTATTCCTTCTTCCTCCCTACTCTCTCAACTCAACAACAATGTGGGGCAACAGAGTGGACGCTATATATGGAAATATGGGCTTCCTCGACCAGTCAAATCAGGAATATGTTTTGATGAGCGACTGCTACAATGTTATGAACCTCGATTTTGAAAAGCTCTTCGAGGCTCACGAAAACAGCGGCGCAGCAGTTACCATCGTTGGTGTTAAGGGCAAGAAGCCTGCAAACTTCAGCTCTGTTCTTGTTTTTGATAAGGTTGATGAAAACGGCAAGATTATTGAAGCATCTCTTGACCCGAACACAGACGAGGATGTTTTCTATTCCTGCAACATTATTCTTATCAAAAAATATCTTCTTCAGACTCTTATCACAACAGCTCATTCAAAGAATGAGGTTTCCTTCCAGAGAAGCATTCTTATGAACTGCATTAAGAGCGAAAAGGCATATGCATTTGATGCAACGGATTGCTTTGTCGGAACTATCGACGGCATCCAGAGCTACTACGATATTTCAATGAGTCTTCTCAATAAGGATACAAAGAATAAGCTCTTTGATAAGGACAGACCGATTTACACCAAGGAGCGCGACGATATGCCGACTCTTTACGGTCCTGATGCATGTATTAAAAACTCCCTTGTTGCAGACGGCTGCGAAATCAAGGGATGCGTTGAAAACTCAATTCTCTTCAAGGGCGTTAAGGTTGAAGAGGGCGCAGTTATTAAAAACTCCATTCTTATGCAGGATACAGTTATCGGCGAAGAAACAAAGATCAACTATATCATCGCAGATAAGAATGTTAACATCAAATCAGGAGCTGAGCTTTCGGGAGCTGAAAACTTCCCCGTTAGCTTATCAAAGGATACCAGAATCTAAGGAGGTACAAAGATGAAAGTATTATATGTTGCTTCCGAGGCGCTTCCGTTTATGGCTTCGGGCGGACTTGGCGATGTTGCAGGTTCGCTTCCCGTTGCGCTCAGAAAACGCCTTATAGGATGCAGAGTAGTTATGCCTCTCTATGATTCAATAAAGCAGGAATATAAGGATAAGATGAAGTTTATCACCTCTATTTCTGTTCCTGTTTCATGGAGAAGACAGTACTGCGGAATCTTTGAAGCAAAACACAACGGAGTTATTTATTACTTCCTTGACAATCAGTATTATTTCAAGAGAGACGGTATTTACGGTCATTACGACGATGCTGAAAGATTTGCTTTCTTTGCAAGAGCAGTTCTTGAAATCATCCCCCATCTTGACTGGAAACCCGATATCATCCACTGCAACGACTGGCAGAGCGCTTTAACTCCGCTCTACTATTCCTGCTACTATGCAAATCAGATTGGCTATGAAAACATTAAAACAGTTTTCACAATCCATAACATTCAGTATCAGGGCAAATACGGCGATGAGCTCTTAAACGATGTTCTCGGAATTGCTCCCGAACACAATAATCTCATTCTCTACGACGGACTTGTTAACTTTATGAAGGCAGGTATTGAATGCTCAAATATGGTAACAACCGTTTCGCCGACATATGCAAAGGAAATCCTCGACCCCTGGTTCAGCCACGGACTTGACCCGATTCTTAACCAGCGTTCATGGAAGCTTTGCGGAATACTCAACGGTATTGATACAGAGAACTATAATCCTAAAACCGACCCGAACATTGCTTCAAACTACAGCGCTTCAACAAACTTCCAGAAGGCTAAGGCTGAAAACAAGAAAGCGCTTCAGCAGGAAATGGGTATGGCTGTCAGAGAGGATGTTCCGCTTATCGGTATTGTAAGCCGTCTTGCAGGTCATAAGGGCTTCGACCTAATGAAAGAGGTTCTTGAAAAGAGCCTTTGGGAAAAAGACGTTCAGTATGTTGTTCTTGGCAGCGGCGAATGGCAGTATGAGAGCTTTTTCAGAGAGCTCCACGATAAATATCCCGATAAGGTTGGCGTTTGCATCGGCTTTGTTCCCGAGCTTGCAAGAAGAATTTATGCAGGCTGCGATATGTTCTTAATGCCAAGCAAGAGCGAGCCCTGCGGACTTTCTCAGATGGTTTCTCTCAGATACGGAACAATTCCGATTGTCCGTGAAACAGGCGGTCTTAAGGATTCAATCACAGACAGCGGCGACGGCGAGGGCAACGGCTTCACCTTCAAGAGCTACGATGCATATGATATGCTCGGCGCTATTTATAGGGGCATTGACGCTTACTATAATAAGGAAGGCTGGAAGATTCTCGTTAAGAGAGCGCTCGAATGTGATATGAGCTGGGGCAAGAGCGCAAACGAATACATCAAGATGTATAAAGCATTATTAAAAGACTAAACAAAAAGGACGGTTTCTTAGGAAGCCGTTCTTTTTACATAACCCAAACGTATACAGGGGTCAGACCCCTGTATACGTTTTTTCTCAGTATTTATATATTAAAAAAGAGCCGCTCGGGCCAATGTCATTAAGTTAAGAAGAAAGCTTCACACAAAAGTGTGGGGCTTTTTTCTTTTGC
>CAMYWU010000214.1 GCA_947302895.1 uncultured Clostridia bacterium
GGATTTCCAAGACAGAACTTAAACGCAAGCTCATATGTTGCAATGGAGGGTTTGCCTGTCAGCTTTGAATAAAGGTCTGTTGGCGCTGCAAGTCTTCCGCCGCCAACGGGACCCATAGCGATTGTTCCGAGTCCCTTTTCGTGAACGTATTTAATCATCTCCTCGTTGGAGCGGTCAAGAAGGTTATACTGACAGAGCAACGATTCCATTTTTACGCCCTCTTTTTCAGAGGTGTCAACAATATGCTTGATAACCTCGGGCGCATCGTGGAATGAAAAGGAGATATGGCGGATAAGCCCTTCTTCCTTTGCCTTTGCAGCGGCTTCAAGAAGATTGTTTTTGAGAATAAGATTATCAAATACATCACGGTTTATGCCCCAGAAATGATAAAAATCTATATGGTCCGTATCGAGTCGGGTAAGGCTTCTTTCGAGAAGTGCACGGTATTTATCGGGGGTTAAATCGGAGTCCATCGGACATTTTGTTGAAATTAGAATTTTATCACGGAAGCCCTTAACGGCGTGGCCAACAGCCGCTTCGCTGTTGTGGTTGCAGTAATGGGGAGCCGTGTCGAAATAATTAACGCCGTTCTCGTATGCGAAGGCGAGCATTTCATCAACCTTTTCCTGAACAACAAAGTTTTTTTCGCCCTCCTTGTATTCGGGAAAACGCATACAGCCAAAGCCGAGCGCAGAAATCTTTTCGCCTGTTTTACCAAAATCACGGTAGTTCATAAAATGTACTCCTTTATTATGTTTGCGCCAAATCAGAAAAAGCGCTGTTTCAACTGCATTTTAGCAAAGAAAAATTGCATTGTCAATCTTATGAACACATTGCGCCTTACTGTAAAAAACAATGCAAAACCCGACTTAAAAAAGCGTATACAGGGGTCAGACCCCTGTATATGCTGATTTTCCTGTTTTGTTTAATGATTTAAAATATTCTTGACTATTCGTTACGAATAGCATATAATAATTACGGTGATTGTATGGAAATAAGAAATGCAAAATTATCCGTTAATAAATCGGGCGGAACGGCTTCAAAAGGAGCAAAAACATATCGCATTACTTTGCCTAATTTATGGATTGAAGAAATGGGATTGGGTGAAAACAGCAGAGATATTGAACTGAAATTCAGCGGAAAAAGCATAATTATTTGTCCAAAGCTGAGCCTTGAAGAGTTTGCCCAAAACAAAAAAGAAAACAGTTTAATAAAACTTGAATACTATAATTCAAAAACGCTCTGCACAGTTATTGTTGCAGATTATACTGATAAAGAAATTTTTATTGAAAACAAAACCGATTACCCGCTTTATCTTGCTTTCGGGAAAAATGATAATCCTAATTGGGAAGACTATTTATCATTTCTGGAATCAAGATGCATATCAAAAGACAGGGACAGATTAAGAAACTATCTTGAAGCTATGAAACTTGAAGAGTTTAATCCTCTTGAAATCATAAAAAAAACACAGGGAAGAATGGCTGAAGACCAACAATGGATTAGGGTAACGGAATTATGACTACTAAACTTTTCTCAAACGAAAAAATAGCTGAAACCTCTTCAAAGGGCAATCAGGAAAAATGGATTGACGGCGAATTATGGTATAAAGCAGATCAATTCGGTTATGAAGCGCTTACGGAAGTTCTTACATCAAAAGTGCTTGAAAAAAGCAATATTGAAAAAGAAACTCCTTTCGCATTTGTTCGCTATGAAATGCAAAAGGTGAATATTCACGGTGCTGAGAGAACCGCCTGCATCAGCAAAAATTTTCTCAAAAACGGCGAATCGATAATAACCTTGAGTGCGCTGTTGTCAAAAAACCTGAAAACTCCTTTAAGAGCAAAACTCGGAAGCCTTAACAGCGATAAAAAAAGGCTTATGTATCTTGTTGAAGCAACAAAAGAATACACTGGCCTTTTGGATTTTGATAAATATTTAACTCTGCTGTTTGAAGTTGATTCGCTTATTCTGAACGACGACAGGCATCTCAATAATATTGCTGTTATTGAAAAGAAAGGTGAATTTTCATATTGCCCGATTTTTGATAACGGCGCAGGCCTGCTTTCCAATATGCAGTTTTACAGAACGGATATAGCCCCTGAAGCATTGATAAAAATTCCTGTTGCCAGTCCGTTTAATATGACGTTTAACAGAGAAGTTAAAACAATGCAAAGCCTTTACGGCTCTGTTTTGAAATTGCCGCCTTTCAGCAGTGAAATAATCGGTGATATGCTTTCTCCTCTTCTTGAATACTATCCAAAAAGAGACAGAGGGGTAATTGCTCAAAGGGTTTCAACAACAATTATAACAAGACAAAAATTAACGTATACAGGGGTCTGACCCCTGTATACGTTTGTAAAAAAGTAAGGGAGGGCTTCCACGCCCTCCCTTAAATTAGTGTTATTAACCAAAATATCTCTTAAGAAGACCTTCAAATGCCTGACCGTGTCGTCGAAACACACTGCGTGATTGAAACATATTGCTTAGTTATTTGGATGCAATATGTTATTAATCACTCCGAATGTTTCTCCTCTCAAACCAAAATTCGGCAAAGCCTGCTTTTTGGTTTGTATTCGCAAGAGACGAAGAAGACACTGCGCTAACTAAAACGCAGTGCCTTTTGTTTATTAACCGAAGTATCTCTTAAGTAAACCTTCAAATGCTTTACCGTGTCTTGCTTCGTCTCTTGCCATTTCATGAACTGAATCATGAATAGCGTCGAGACCCTGCTCTTTTGCTTTTTTAGCAAGAGCTGTTTTGCCAGCGGTTGCGCCGTTTTCTGCTGCAACTCTCATTTCAAGATTCTTCTTTGTGCTGTCGGTTACAACCTCGCCGAGCATTTCTGCAAAGCGTGCTGCGTGGTCTGCCTCTTCGTAAGCAGCCTTTTCCCAGTAAAGACCGATTTCGGGATAGCCTTCTCTGAAAGCAACTCGGCTCATAGCAAGATACATTCCAACCTCGCTGCATTCGCCGTTGAAGTTATCTCTGAGACCCTGAACGATTTCTTCAGCAACGCCGTCGATAATGCCAACAACGTGTTCAGCAGCCCAGGTAAGCTCTGCGCCTTCTTCTCTTTCAGCCATCTTTGCG
>CAMYWU010000215.1 GCA_947302895.1 uncultured Clostridia bacterium
TACCTATTATCTTGAAAACGGTCAGCTTCTTAAATCCCAGACCTCCGCTGCTCAGAACGCAATTTTAAGAAAATATAAAAAGCCTCTTACGGAAGACGGCATTCCGATTAAGGCTATTTTTCCGGGAAGATGCTTCAGAAACGAGGCAACCGATGCCTGCCATGAAAACACCTTCTTCCAGATGGAGGGTATGATGGTTGATAAGGATATTTCAATATCAAACCTTATCTACTTTATGAAAACAATGCTTTCCGAGGTTTTCCAAAAGGATATCAAGGTTCGTCTTCGTCCCGGATTCTTCCCCTTCGTTGAGCCGGGCTTTGAGCTTGATATAAGCTGCCTTATCTGCGGCGGTGAGGGCTGTCCCTCCTGCAAGCACAGCGGCTGGCTGGAGCTTTGCCCCTGCGGAATGATTCATCCCGAGGTTCTCAAAATGGGCGGAATTGACCCCGAGGAATATACGGGCTTTGCTTTCGGTCTCGGACTTACAAGACTTGTTATGATGAAATACGGTATCGGCGATATTCGTGATTTAAACAGCGGAAGCCTTAAATCAATGAGCCAGTTTACCGATGATGAATAAGAAAGGAGCGTGGTTTGAATGTTTTTATCAATGAACTGGATTTCGGACTTTGTTGATTTTTCAGGTCTGGATAAAATTAAGCTGATTAATCAGTTTTCACTTTCAACCGCAGAGGTTGAAAACGAAATATTCTTCAAGGGCAGCGATATTTCAGGTATTGTTGTTGCTGAAATTAAATCGGTTGAAGAGCATCCCGAATCAAAGAAGCTCCATCTTTTAAAGGTTGATATCGGCGAAAACGAGCTTGTTGATGTTGTTTGCGGCGCTCCGAATGTAAGAGTTGGAATGAAAACCGCATTTGCAAAGCTCGGCGCAAAAATCGGCGATATTGAAATCACCCCGAGAAAGCTTGCAGGCTATACCTCAAACGGTATGTGCTGCTCGGAAAAGGAAATCGGTATTTCGGATGATAACAGCGGAATTATGGATATAACCGACGAGGTTTCAAACGGTACGGACCTCAAGGATATCTATGAAATCGAGGATATCATTTTTGAGGTTGATAATAAGTCGCTCACCAACCGTCCCGATTTATGGGGACACTACGGTATTGCAAGAGAATTTGCAGCCCTTGCAGGCAGAGAGCTTAAGCCGATTGAGAAAATCAATACTGCCGATTATGACAATCTTCCAAAGGTTGATATGAAAATACTCGACCCGCTTTGCCAGAGATATTCCTGCTTGCAGGTTGAGAATATAACAAGAAATGTTTCTCCCGTTAATATGAGAATCCGTCTTTTCTACTGCGGAATGAGAGCAATAAATTTCCTTGCCGACCTTACAAACTATTTAATGCTTGAGGTTGGCCAGCCGATGCATGCTTTCGATAGCAGAAAGGTTGAAAGCATTCGTATCAGACGTTTTGACGAGCCCTTCACCTTCCGGACTCTTGACGGCGTTGAGAGAAATATCGACCCCGAAACCCTTATGATTTGCAACGGCGAAACCCCTGTTGCAATTGCGGGTATTATGGGCGGACTTGACAGTGAAATTGTTGAGGACACAACAAGATTAACCCTTGAAAGCGCAACCTTTGATGCTGCAACAATAAGAAAATCAACCGTTCGCCTTTCACACAGAACGGATTCATCAATGCGCTATGAAAAATCGCTTGACCCCGAGCTTACGGTTCTTGCAATCGAGCGTTTTGTTAAGCTTCTTCAGGATGCCGACGGGGGAGCAACCGTTGTTTCGGCGCTTACTGACGAATATGCATACCGCTATGAAACCGTTAACCTTACCTTTGATAAGGCTTTCGTTGATAAGTATACGGGAATCGAAATTTCAAACGATACAATTATCAAAACCTTAACCTCGCTCGGCTTTACGGCAAGGGAGGAAAATGATAATTTCTGCGTAACCGTTCCGAGCTGGAGAGCAACAAAGGATGTTACTATGAAAGCGGATATCATCGAGGAAATAACCAGAATTTACGGTTATGATAACTTTGATGTTCACACAACCCGTTCGCCCCTCTATCCCGTTCGCGCGGATGTTGAAAAATCGGATGAGGACAGAATCAAGGATATCCTTGTTAAGAGATATTCTCTTCACGAGCTTCATTCATATGTCTGGAATTATTATGATGAGCTTAAGGCGCTGGGTATTGAGCCCGAAAGCGAAATCAAGCTTGCAAACGCTTCAAATCCGAATATTGAAAGCATACGAAAATCCCTGATTCCAACCCAGCTTTGCCAGGTTAAATCAAACACAAATTATGCTCCCGAATTCGGTATTTTTGAAATCGGAAGAGCTGTTACGGGAATTGATGAAAACAATCTTTGCGTTGAAAAGAAATTCCTCGGAATAACTCTTTTCTCAAAGCTTAAAACAGTTCCTCAGCTCTATTTTGAGCTTCGTGATATGCTTGAAACACTTGCCGATGATTTAAAGCATAAGCCCCTCAGCTTTGAAGCAAAAGAGGCAAAGCATTCATATCAGCACCCGAGAAATCTTAACGCAATTATCTGCGGCGGCGTTGAAATCGGCGAAATCGGCATTGTTCACCCAACCGTTTCAAAGAAGCTTGATAAGAAGGCTGCAATTGTTTATGCAGAAGTTGACGTTCAGGCTCTTGCAAAGATTAAGAACGCTTCAATTCAGTATGAGGAACCGAGCAAGTTCCCCGGAATTGAAATTGATTTATCCTTTGTTTCTCCTGTTTTTGCACCGATTGCAACGGCAATCAGAGAGGCAAATTCACCCCTTATCAAAAACGTTGAGGTAACCGATATTTATGAGGACGAGGGAATTAAATCAATAACAACAAGAATAACCTTCTCACATCCCGAAAAAACCTTAACAAGGGAAGAGGTTTCCGAAATCTCCGATTTCATCATCGAAAGACTTAAGAATGACGGAATCGAGTTGAAGGGTTAATTTTAAGAGCTTTATCGCCGAGGTGATAAAGCTCTTTTTAGTTTTGCGTTTCTCGTTTCACGTTGCAAGCTCTCGGTTACTCGCTGCGCTCGGACAATAAATTATAATAGTGGGTGCGGATGTCC
>CAMYWU010000216.1 GCA_947302895.1 uncultured Clostridia bacterium
TAATCGCCGTACTGGGAAACAGTTGCGGTGATGTTTGTCTGACCGAGCTTTCTTCCGTCGGGAGTTACGCCCTCCTGAAGAGTTGCGGTTTCAGCAGGAATTGTATCCCACTTTCTCCATTCAACAGTCTTTCCCCTGCCCTTGGGAAGAGGTGTTTTCTTTCCGAACTGGGAAAAGAACTGCTGACTTCTTGCGTTTTCAAGAAGCTCGTTATCGTAGTAGGTTTTCATTCCGTGGGTAAGTACGTTAACATATCCGCCGTTACCGTCGCTTGTCTGCTGATTGCTGACATTTGTGTTGCCAACACCTGTTGCGCCTGCGCTGTATGAGTTGCCGCCATAGGTGTGGGCGAATAACTGTAAATTAGATTTATGCATATTTAGCCTCCAAGTTTTCATTATAAAAATTTTCTGAAATTTTCTGCCGAAACCTTTTCGCCCCTGCTTACAGCTGCCTTTATCAGCTTTCGCTGGTCGGGTCTGAGCTTCGACATATCATCAATAATTGCCGATGACTGCATCTGAGAGGTTCCGTTTTCACTCGGGCGGTTCAGCCTTGCCGTTCTTGCATCCGCCATTTCCTGTTTTGCGGTTTTATATGCATACTGCATTGCGCCGCCCATAATTTCGTTTTTGTGAATAACGGTGTATGCCGTTTCAACATCAATTCCGCTGTTTAAAAGCCTTCTGAACTGCTCACCCGTTGCTTCGTTTGAGCTTTCATAATCAAAATCAAAACCGGGATATTTCTGCTTTGTCTGCTCCGCCTGGCTGAGCCAGCCGTCAAAACGATTGCGAAATTCGCTTTCAATTTCAGAGTTTTCAATTCTGCGCTCGTTTTCAGCAGCGCTGATTATCGCATCAATATCCGAGGGGTCCTCAATAGAATACTTCTGCGCAAGCTCCTCAAAAAGCGGAGTAAGCTGTTCTTTGAAAGCCTGAGTCTGAGCAAGCTTTCTGTTGGTTGTTTTAAGCCGCTTTGAAAGTGCGCTTTCAAGCGCATTCTGGTATTCGGCTTTGTATTCACCGCTTATAAGTCTGTTGAAATCGGCTGTTTTATCTGCCTGAATATCAGCATCATTTGAATTGATGCCATCATCGGTGCTAATGTCAGAAGCGACCTGACCTTCATTTGATGAAGCAAATGCTTCACCGCTGCTCTGCTCTGCAAATAACTGAATTGCAGAGTTTATGTTTTTATTCATAGATTATCCTTTCTGTGGTAAGACACGACCTTTTTTGAAACAAAGCTTTGTTTCAATCTCAAATCAAAAGCTTAAAGCTATATTTGATTTGGCTTTTTGGCGCTGATTATTGAAACATATTCGGGATAGGCTTTTTCAAGAAGCTCAAGCCCTGTTTCAATTGCAAGAAATGCGCCCGAAAATTCCTTTGAATATTCTTCCTTTGGATGAAAAGCAATCTCCCCCAAGCCCTTTTCAACAATAATTCTCGGCGGCTCTTTGAGTTTGCTTTCATCATTTTCGAGCAGAGAAACAAGCGATAAACAGAGAATTGAAGCCGCAGCGCAAACAATATCCCTGCCCTCCTCGCTATATCCGCAATGTCCGCTCATTTTCAGAAAATATTCAGCATTATCCTTTTTAATCTGAATGTTTAACATTAATAACTATGCATTTTGCATTATGCACTCTGAATTGGCAACGGCGCCGCCATCGCCTGCACCGCCTTCACAACCTCCTGCTTATGGTCGAAATCCATCATATTAAGGCAGGCAAGCGTTTTCTGGGCATTCTGCGGGTCGAAGAAGCCGTTTGAATAGAACTGGAGCGCAAGCTCGTTTTGCGATAGCTTGCTGTACGGCGCCGACTTCTGAGCTGAGATTTCTATATCAAACTGCGGAAGTCTGTATGTAATCTCGCCGCTTAAGCTCTCCTTCTTCTGTTGAACAAGGCGTGAATTATCGTAGGTTTGAAAATACTGTTCGCCGTCCTCGCCGATTATGCGAACATACCTCGGCTCTGTATAGAACTGGCGCATACGCTCAATAACCATATAAATTATGCTGCGGTACGCCCTGTATGTTCCTCGGATTGCAAGACGGCTTGCCTTTGAGCCCGTTTCAATAAGCTGGGATATTGCCGAAGCCGCAGTAACACCCTTGGCGGTTGTTCCCGTGTTGAAATCGCTGTTTCCGCTTGTTTGTCTTAATTCGTATATCTTGCCGTCCCTTGCGCTGTACACCCCTGAATCAAGCTGTTTAACAGAAATCTGGCGCAAATCCTCCTCGCCGAGATTTCCGTTTGTTTTAACAAGCGGATTATTCCAGTTGAGAAATTCCTCGGAATTAATCGATGAATCATTTCTGATGAAATAGCGTGGGCGGGCGCACATAAATGCGTTTTGAATTATCGCCTGGTCGAGCTTATCGATATATTCCTGGGGCGATTTGCAAACATCAAGGTAACCAAAGCCCGCAATTGTTCCCTCCATCCTGAACATCGTATCAACAACAAAGGGATAGCTTCCGTCGTCATAAAGACCGTTGGGGAAATTCTGAGGCTCATTTTCGGTTGACATAAGAATACTTGTTCCAACGAATTTGCAAAAATGCAAAACGCCGTTTTTCTTGTAGTACCAGTCAACAACTGTGCTTTTCTCGCTTGTATCGGGCTTATCCTCATACTGATATTTTGAAGCGGATATATCCGATGAGGTATCAAGCTTAACATCGGGATATTTTTCTCTTAAAATATCGTTATCAACAAGCTCAAGCGTGAAAACATTTCTGCTTGCCTGAATGTTTTTAACGCCAGGCTGCCAGAAAATGGATAAAACATCAATGGGCTGGATGTCAATTTCATCCTTTTCCCTGTTCCAGAAAACGCCTGTTATAACATTTCCGTTTTTGATTTTAGAGAGGCAGGTTTCCATATATGTATTATCGTAATCATTAACCTCGCAAATCATCGGAAGAATATTCTTTATCCTTTCGGCTTCGTTTACATCATCTGCGCTTCTCGCTCTGATATGGGGCTCGGGAAAGCTGTCGCTGTAGTCGGCAAGCTTATTCATAATTGAATTGAAAAGCCATG
>CAMYWU010000217.1 GCA_947302895.1 uncultured Clostridia bacterium
TGGGTGAGGGCGAAGCCCTCCCGAAATTCTTCATTTTCCATTTTCAATTCTGCATCAAATAAAGTAAATTAAGAATTGATAATTGAGAATTGAGAATTAAGGGTGCTGCGCACGGCTACTTTAATGGGTGAGGGCGAAGCCCTCCCGAAATTCTTCATTTTCCATTTTCAATTCTGCATCAAATAAAGTAAATTAAGAATTGATAATTGAGAATTGAGAATTAAGGGTGCTGCGCACGGCTACTTTAATGGGTGAGGGCGAAGCCCTCCCGAAATTCTTCATTTTCCATTTTCAATTCTGCATTAAATAAAAGGAAAGGGGAATACATATGGGTATGTTATTCCAAATTTACGGCGAAATGTCGGGCTGGCAGATTATCGGCTGGTGCCTGGTATTCGTTGGACTCATCGTTGCTAATGAAATAGCACGCCGCACTAAAGCAGGCGGAATTTTCTGCTTTGTTGTCATTCCGATTGCTCTGACAATCTATTTCATTGTTATCAACATCGGAGCTGAAAGTTTTGCAAAGGATAATCCAACCATTGTTCAGATGAACGGCTGGTTCCATTATGCAAAGCTCTATGCAGCAACAATCGGCTGTGTTGGCTTTATGGTATTGAAATACCACTGGGGCAAACTCGGCAAGGTTAACTGGTTCAAGGTTTTCCCGTTTGTTATCGTTGCAATCAACATTCTTATCGCTGTTGCATCCGACTTTGAATCTGCCTATAAGGGCATGAAGATTGGCGGAATGGAAGGCGGCTGGTGGTATTCATCAGAAGGCGTTTGGCTCTTCGGCGGTTGGTGGAACATCCTCAACGGTCTTGCAGGTATTATCAACATCTTCTGTATGACGGGCTGGTTCGGCATCTATTCATCAAAGAAAAAGCAGCAGGATATGCTTTGGCCCGATATGATTTGGATGTATATCCTTGCATACGATGTTTGGAACTTTGAGTATACATATCTCAACCTTCCTCTTCACACCTGGTATTGCGGTGTTGCTCTTCTTCTTGCTCCAACCTTTGCAAATGCAATCTGGAACAAGGGCGGCTGGATTCAGAACCGTGCAAACACCCTTGCTCTGTGGTGTATGTTTGCTCAGGTATTCCCGAGCTTCCAGAATCATTCAAGATTCACAACTCTTCCAACTGTTTATGCAGATGCAGCTAAGTTTGCAACCGCAGCAAACGGCAAGATGGATCCAAACCTTGTTCTCACGGCAGCTGATGCCAACCCGAAGGCTCAGGGCGTTGTTGCAATTGCAGCAATTGCAGTTAACGTTCTTGTTCTTGCAGTTATAATCAAGCGCTCAATTGAGCAGAAAAAGAATCCTTATACAAACGAAATCTTTACAGATACAAAGGATTTCAAGCTTGCACTTGAAAGAGCTGCTCTTGATAATAAGGTTGCATAAGAAAGTATCTTCTTAAAATATATAAAAGCCGCTTTGCTCAGCAAGGCGGCTTTTGTTAGTTAAGAGTTAATAGCAGGCAGCAGGTAGCAGGTAGGGGACGGCGTCCTCGACGTCCCGTTACAATCGTCGCTTGCAATCCTCAATTTTTATAGTTAAAACATATAAAACAATTACAAATTATTGACAATTTGCACAAAAAGTTAATCATTTGTTGACTTTTCCCTATATATAATTTATTATAAACTTAGCGGGAAATTTTTTTATTTTCTCATATTTTTTTAGAAATATTGAAAGGATATGATAATAATGAAATTATCGAAAAAAGTTTTAGCAACCGTACTTTCAGCATTAATGGTTATTTCCATGATGCCGACATTTGCTTTAACAGCAAGTGCAAAAGTGGCAACAGTAGTTGATGCTGCTCCGACTAAATACGGTCTTGTTCGCACGGGTAACTCAAGCAGAGGCTCGGGCGATAACGGTTGTATTACAAACGACGGCGGAAACGACAATATGTCAGCAATGCTCTGGGAGTTTGATTTATCGGCTATCCACGAGGGTTATGAGGTTGCTTCCGCAACACTCACAGAGGATATCTGGAGCATTAACAACAGAAATATCCCCAATCAGTATCTTGATTTCTGGTACTGCAATCCTGCGGATATGGGCAATTATTCAAACTATCTCAATAACGGCAACTACCGTGACAGCTCTTTAGGCTACGGAACAACCGGTCCTTCAACCTATAAGGCAGCATTCGGTGTTACTGAGAGCAATCCGCTTTATTCTGCTCAGCACGTTTTCAGTGCAGACAGCGCAACGCTTAGCTTTTCAAACCAGGCTCTTATTGATGCTTTGAATAAAGCAGCAGATGAAAACTGGGGCGCAATTGTTTTCGTTTTAATGTATAACGAGCCTGCAGCAACAACCTGGTCAGATATCTGGGCAGGTTTACCGAAGCTTTCATTCAGAACAGAAAAATCACCCTCAACACCTTCAGGCGAAGATTTAGTTGATAAATCAGCACTTGCAACACCTTCATTCAACACTACTGCATATTATTTTAATGATGTTGCAACAGGCGCTTATTCAAATGTAGTTTATACATCAAGCGGTTCAAACGGAATGTATGGCGTTGATAATTATTCAGAAGCCGGTGCAACATATATTAAGCTTTTTGTTCCCAAAACAGTAGTTCTTGCTTATGACGGTGTGCACAAGGTTTCTTCTCCCATTGTTGCAGAAACAAAAATTCATGATAAAGCTGCTGTAAGCGGACAGAAAATTTCCTATATCGCAAGTAAGAACGGCACCGTTTATTTTGACAAGCAGTGGGATGGCTTTAGCGAGTCTAATTATGAAATCTGGCCAACAGCTACTGATAATCATTTCGGTTATCTGACATCAGATGGAAGATCTAACGAATATGATGCAAGAAACTCTACTTCGCGTTTCTGGAAAAACGAATTAGTATATCACGGAAGCGGAAATACTACTTCATATTATGATGATTTCAGCAACCTCGCTTTTGAGGGCGGCGCTTATTACAGCAACTGGGGCGATAGATTCGGCACAACTGAAATAGTAACTAATTCAGAAGCTTATGTTATCAACTACAAGCCAATCTATGA
>CAMYWU010000218.1 GCA_947302895.1 uncultured Clostridia bacterium
TACTGAGAACGGAGCCGACACCCATTGAGAAGACCGCGCCGCCGATTATTGAAACGATAACTCTGATAAATGGAATTTCCGCTTCAAAGGCAACCATTTCTCCCGCAACCTCAAGCTCTCTGAGCTTATAGAGAAGAAATGCGATAAAGCAAAGTGCAAAGCTGACAACAAAGTATATTATCAGCGCTTTATAGAAGGCTGCCGAAATAAAGAATTTGTTTGAATCGTCGTAATTCGCCGCATTGATAAAGAGATTTACAGCGGGGGAGAGGAAAAAGTCGTTTTTTTCAAGACTGCCGAAGGTGTCCGGTATTCCGTAGCCGAAGGTTGAAACAGCCCAGTTTACAAGCAAAACAAACGCTGCATATAAGAAGTTTAAAATCAGATATATAACTGCACCGGAAAACGCATTTCCCGAAAGCATCATTGCAAGAACGCCAATTGAAATTGCAATAAATGAAAACAGGAAAATGGTTGAAAGCTGAAAGAGCAGAGCCGATTTTAAAACAGGTGCGTTTGCGTTGATAACTATACCCGGGATTGCAAGACCGAAGCCGATTAGCTGCGGTGCAACCAAGAGGGTATAGGAGCTCAGCAGATTTGTTGTGAACAGCGCTTTTCTGCCGACGGGGAAGGCATGAATTGCGTTGCATTTATTTGAGGTAAACAGATAACTGAAAATCAGTATTGCAAAAACTCCCGCGAATATTCCCGTAAAAACATTTGAAGCAATGCCCATTGTTGCAAGTTCGTCAAAATCAATTTCGCTGTTGCCGTTTCGGAAATGGGTTGTGTAGATAATCAGCGGATAAATCATCAGTTCAACAATTAAAAACAGAATTGAAAATGGAAGAAAGCGAATAATGTTTGATTTAAAGAGGGTTGTGTTAAATAAGGATTTGTTTGATTTCATTGTCAACTTCCCCCAATTCATAGATAAAGATTTCCTCAAGCGTTAAGGGCAGCGCCTCAACAAAAAGAGGATTGAATTTATTAAGCTTGCTTTCAATTTCGTTTTTATCTCCGCTTACGATTAATTCGTAAACTCTTCCGACTTTCTTTTCCTTAAGTATTTTAATTCCGAAATCTTCCGTGTTAACCTCGTCTGCAAACGAAACCTGAATTTTTGAAAGCTGGCATTTCAGCTCGTCAAGAGATGCTTCAAGGAAGATTTTGCCCTTGTTCATAATGCCGATGGTGTCGCAAACGTCCTCAAGCTCTCTGAGGTTGTGCGAAGAGATTAAAACGGTCATTTCCCTTTCGGAAATCTCGTTAATTATAAGTCCCCAAATCTGATGGCGCATCATCGGGTCGAGTCCGTCAACGGGCTCATCGAGAACAAGAATATCGGGCTTGCAGCAAATTGCAATCCAGAAGGCAACCTGCTTTTTCATACCCTTTGAAAGACGGCGAACGCTCATATTCTGTTTAATGCTTGGAAAATATTTTTCGTATTTAATGAATTTTTCGTCGTCAAAATCGGGGTATATGCCCTTATAGAAGTTTTTAAGACTAACGGTTGTTGAGTTGTGGAAATAGAAAACGTCATCCGAAATATAAACAATGCGTTTTTTGATATCGTTGTTTTCATAAACGGGAACTCCGTCAACCGTTATTTCACCGTCTGCGGTTTTATATATTCCGCAAAGTGTGTTCATAAGTGTTGTTTTGCCGGCTCCGTTTGGACCAACAAGTCCGTAAACGCTGCCGGTTTCAATATGCATATTCGCACCGTCGAGCGCATTGAAATCGCCGAAGGACTTAACAACATTTTTCAGCTCAATCATTTTGAACTACCTCCTTTTCAAGCTTTTCAATTTCATTTTTCAGCGTCTCCTTGCTTTCTCCTGCAAAAAGCAGCTTTGAAGCAGCCTCCTTAAAACTCTTCATCAGTTCTTCTGTGTTTGGTCTGAACTGCTCCTGAGGGGAAACAAAGGTTCCTTTGCCCGTTATCTTATAGATATATCCCTCATTTTCAAGCTCTCGGTAGGCTCGCTGAATTGTGTTTGAATTTATCGCAAGCTCAACGGCAAGCTCACGAACAGAGGGAAGCTGCTCATTTTCGCTGAGCGATTTTGTCATAATCAGCTTGATTATGCTTTCCTTAATCTGTTCGTAAAGCGGGCGTGAATCACGATAATTAATAGAAATCATATAATCGCCCCTTTCATTTAAGTGTATTAATACGATTAGTACACTTACAACATAGCACAACGCTTTTGTTTTGTCAATAGCCAAAACAAAATAATTGAAAATGGAAAATGAAAAATGGAAAATTAATGGTCTTGCAGACGGCAATTATATAATGGGTGTGGGCATAGCCCACCCGAAATTCTCAACTCTCAATTCTTAATTCTCAATTAAAAAAATAACGGCTTGCCGTAGCAAGCCGTTTGTTTTTTCAATTACTGCTCAACAGGGTAAACAGAAACCTTTTTTCTTCCCTTGCCCATTCTTTCGAACTTAACTGTTCCGTCGATAAGAGCGAAGAGAGTATCATCAGAGCCAATTCCAACATTGTTGCCCGGATGAATGTGGGTTCCTCTCTGGCGATAGAGAATATTGCCTGCAAGAACGAACTGACCGTCTGCTCTCTTAGCGCCAAGACGCTTCGATTCGCTGTCTCTGCCGTTCTTAGTTGAACCCATACCTTTTTTATGAGCAAAAAGCTGTATGTTTAACTTAAGCATACCTAAACCTCCGTTATTATTACATTAATATTGCCCGGATACTGCTTTTCAAGCTCGGTTAAGTGAAGATATAAACCGTTTAAAATATCCTGAGCCTTTTCTCTGGAAGATTTAATATCAAGTCTCATATATCCGTCCGTTGCTGCGGCGTCTGCCTCGGCTCCGATAATTTCGGTAACCGTGTTTGCTGCCATATAGCAGGCGCTTGAAACCGCTGCGCAAACGATATCCTGTCCGTGCTCGGCGCTCATTGAATGCCCCTTGCACTCAAAACCCGATATCAAACCGTTTTCTTTAATAAAATTAGTTCTTATCATTATGCTTTGATTGTGGTAATCTCAACCTTTGTGTATG
>CAMYWU010000219.1 GCA_947302895.1 uncultured Clostridia bacterium
GGATTTCTTTGATTTCGATAATTCAAAGGACTGCAAGGATGTTAAGCTTATCGGCTATGAGCATATGGGAAAAATCTCATTCCCGATTGCTCAGTAGGGAGATTTAAATGAGTGTTTCAATGATAGCCGCCGTTGGTAAAAACAATGAGCTTGGCAAAAACAATAATCTTATATGGCATTTCCACGAGGATATGCTCTTCTTTAAACAAACAACCATAGGCGCAACTGTTGTTATGGGAAGAAAAACCTTTGAGTCCCTTCCCAAAGCGCTTCCTAAAAGGCGGAATATTGTTATATCCTCAAATAAGGAATACGCAGCCCAGGGAGCAGAGGTTGTAAACAGCGTTGAAAAGGCGCTTGAGCTCACAGAAAACGAAAGGGTTTTCATAATCGGCGGAGCTTCAATTTACAAAGCGTTTTTGCCGTATGTAAAGGAGATATACTTGACAGAAATAGAAGCTTCCTGCAACGATGCGGATACCTATTTCCCGACATTTGATAAAAGCGAATATTCCCGTGAGGTTTTGGGAACATCCTGCGAAAATGAAATAAACTTTTCGTTTGTGAAATACACAAAAAAATGAATTTAATTTAAAAAGAAAGGTGGCATTGAAATGAAGAAGATATTAGCTGCATTAATATCTTTGATTGTTTTTGCTGCCTCTTTTTCTTTTTGCGAGTTGGCGTTTGCAGTTAAAACAACCGATGTTGCAAAAACGCAGATAGGAGCCTCAAACACCTATTATGAATTTGATGCCTCAACAAAGACCCTGACCTTCAGCGGCAGCGGTGATATTCCCAATATGGCAAATGATGAAACTATACAGCCATGGTTCAGCTGGCGCTCGGACGGCTCAATAGAAAATGTTGTTATTGAAGAGGGAATAACAAAGATTGGAAACTATGTTTTATACCAGGTATCCTGCAAAAACATTTCAATACCCTCAACGTTAAACGCAATAGGCAACTATGCTTTTGCATATAATTCCTTGCTTGAGAGTGTTGAACTTCCCTTTGGCGTAAGAATAATTGGCGTAAGTGCGTTTGAAAACTGTATATCATTAAAAAGTGCAAGCCTTCCCGATACGGTAACGAATATTAACAAGAGTGCGTTTAAGCAATGCTATAAGCTTGAAAGCATTAAAATTCCTCACAGCGTTACATCAATTGGCAACTATGCCTTTCATCGTTGCAGCGTTTTGAATAGCGTTTGCTTTGAAGCTATGAGCTCGCCCGTTTCAATCGGAAGCTATGCTTTTATGGCGTGCCCGATGCTTAGTGAGGTAAGCGTTCCGCTTAATGCAAAGCTTAATAAATATACTTTTGGATATAACGACACCCCGAAGCTCTATGATGGCTTTTCTATGAAGGTTTTTTCGGGCTCCGATGCAATGACATATGCAATGGCAAGGTCAATACCTTATACCTTGCTTGATGCAATCCCGCTTGAGCTCGGTGCTGAAAATAAAAACGAATACCTTGAAGAAACAGTAAACAATGTCCATAAGTATAGCTTTACCCCCGAAATATCGCAGAAATATAACATCTATTCAGATGGTGAGGTTGATTTGCGGGCAACTCTTTTTGAAAACGAAACCGAACTTGCAACGGGCGATGATATTTCAAAGGATAATCTTAATTTTTGTTTGTCTTATGAGCTTGAGGCAGGTAAGGAATATATTATAAATGTTAGCTCCGTAAGGTCCGATGGCGAATACAGCGTTGTTGTTTATCCCGATGAAATAACCTCGTTTGATATAGGCGGAGAGCTTTCCTTTTCTGCCGATGAAGCAAATAACGGCATTTTTGAAATAACCGATGAAATGGCTGAGCGTTTTATTCTCAGTATTGATTTCAAGGGCTTCAGCGATAAAATCTATTATTCAAACAGATTCTTTAATAATCGCTCATTATCCCTTTCGGATAAACAGGCAGAGCAACCCATTACCTGCGGTGAAAACTATTCATATATCGCAATAGGCGAGATTGAAAGCGCATACAAGGTTTTAATAAGCCATAGCTACATCGGAGAATATGTTGATATGACTCTTGATGACGATGGCTATACGCTTTATACCTGCGTTCTCTGCGGCGATAGCTACAAGGCTGATTTCGTTCCTACAACTGCGGTAACCGTTAGCGGAAAAGCCGTTCTTATGGAAAACCCGAACGGCAGCCACGAGCATAATATCCCATATAAATACGCAAAATTCTATGCTAACGACAGGTATTATTATATTGATGAAAACGGCTCCTGGAGTCTGAGAACCTTCGGCAGCCTTGACTTAATCTTTGAAAATGAAAACGGCAGGGATGTTCAGGTTCATATTGATGTTGACGGCAAGGATGTTGATTTCGGCGCAGTTGCCTTTGAGGGATATGATTTCAACGGCGATACAAGAGTAAATGCAAAGGATTTTGCAATTTTCCTTAAGCAAAAAGAGCAGACCTACGGTGCGGACTACTGGAAGTTTGCAGGTAAGTTTTTATAAATTGTGATTTGCCGGGGCGTTCGCCGAAAGTGAAGTAAGGAGGACGCGTCTATTCGTTCGCCATGGGGACGCACCTCCGAGCGCGCAACAAATAAGAATGGTTCGGCGGAGGAACGTCCCCGTGTGCTGAGGAGGGAACGTCCCTTTCGTTCGCCGATAGGAATGCGTCTCCAATGATACAGGGGGACATTCCTCCGCAGGTGATTCCCCTACTAGGGGAAATGTCGAGCTTGCGAGACAAAAGGGTCTGGCGTCCGCTCCAAGGAGTGTGTCCCCCTGTATCATTTCGACTGCCCGACAAATCCCGATTTATTTACGCAGAGTTTACAAATAGTAAACTCTGCGTATTTTTATTAAATCCGTATTGACATTGAAGGCTTTTGGATTTATACTTAATGTGTCTATTTATATTAAATTATAATATATGAGGTTTTGATTATGGCAACCGTTAAGAAAAGCAAAAAGATGAAAATCATTATTCCGATTTGCATAGTTCTTGTTATTGCAATTGCAGCA
>CAMYWU010000220.1 GCA_947302895.1 uncultured Clostridia bacterium
CAAAGCAATCCATTACAATGCTGTTTTCTGAAGATGACTGAAGAATTATACGCTCCAGCATTTCAACATTTTTTTCTGTTGGATATGAAGGATACTGCGGGTCCTTAAACTCCCAGATATCCTGAATTTTTTTGCCCTGATGCTCATCGGCGTATTTCTTAATTCTCGGATTTCCTGTGGACGACCATTCTATTAGCCCCAGGAAATCAAGCCTGTCAAATTCCTTTGGGTCTGTTCGCCAATGCCGACCCTTCGGAGGATTCATGCCTCTCCATGGCTGACCTGTCGGACTATTTATTCCCGTTTCACCGGGAGCATGCAGCGGTATTGTTGTATAACGCCTACCGTCTTTATCAATTTTTGTAAATCGTTTTTCTATTTCTTCTTCACTTAAACATTCTCTTATATCATTCCATATGCCGCTTTTGTTTTTAGTATAAAACAAAATTGTATCCTTTTGATTGCCATAAGCACTTCTGTCAAAGTTCTTTGGGTTTGATTTTATTCTTGTAATCTCATTTTTAAAAGATGTCTTGCCAAAGATTTCATCAAGCATAACCTTGAAATACTGACTCATTCTTATGTCGATATGAACATAAAGACTACCCTTATCAGAAAGCAATTCCCTGATTAAAACAAATCTTTCATACATAAACTTCAGATATTCATCATCAGTCCTCACATCCGAATATGCAACTTTTCCTGTTTTGGTTCTGCTTACGGTACTCACTCTATCAGATGAAACGAAAAAATCCTGAGAAGTATTAAAAGGCGGATCGATATAAACAAGGTCAATCTTTCCTTTTAATTCGGGAAGCATTGATGCCATCACAATAAGATTATCCCCTTTTGCAACAAATGATTTATTATTATACAAAAATGGTTTTGCAACATCTTTTGCTTTATCAAGAATAACCTTGTATGGTTCTTTTCCATTAAAATATAAGTTCATAAAAAACCTCAAATTGAATACAAAAATTCTCTTAAAACTAAGCTTGAAAGTATAATTTGGTCATCATTATTTCTAAGATGTCTATGCATTTTATTGTTTGATTCTATATATAAAACTCCATCGCAAATAGCAATCTTAATAACTTCAACGCCAAGCATATTAGGGCGAAGAGGAGAAGTTATAGTTGAAACTGCATCTTGAAACTGGGCATCCTGATGTCCGCCAAAATCGGTTAAAAACTTTGCTTCGCCTATAACGTATTTACCATTAAATCGTGCAATAAAATCAAGTCCCTTTTCATGGTCATAACCTAAATAGCGCCTTGCAAAACGTTCCATTTCAGCATCAGAAGTATTAAGAAGAGCATTTCCATCATGAGAAAGAAATCTGTCAACATCCCAGAAAACAGGTGCTCCAAGCGTTTCTTTATCTATCCATCTTTTAAACAAAGGACCTATCTGCCTATTGGTTTCTTTAGGCTCGGAACACTTATCATAAATAGCATCAATTCCCATATCATAAAGCGTTCCTGCAAGTCTGCTCACTGTTGCAGGATTGCGGGAAATTGCAGATTTATCTCTCTTAAGATATGCAACATATGAATCCTTAACCGGAAACAAATCAAGCTCAAACAGACTCAGAATGAGTTCTTCATCATCATGAGCAAAAAAAGATGATTCTATTCTTCTCCAGCTATCCCTATTAATATCTCGCCTGACATTCGGCGACATAGGATAAACTCTAAAAAGCGAATCCAAATAGTTTCGTTGATTAGCAAAGGCAACGCTAAGCTCAGTCCAATAATTCATATATTACTCCTCAAGACTAATAGAATAAATATTAAATTCATTTTATCATTTTAGTATATATTAGTCAACAAAAACCAGGCTACTGTTAACACATAGAGAAATTATTAACACATCAAATCTATCGAACATATTATTATTACAAATCAGTTACAATTCTTACAAAAAAGTTTACAAAACCTATTGACAAAACGAATTTATATGATATAATAATCTCAGATGGGACAAGGTGTCCCACTTTAAAGGAAGTGCTGAAAATGCCCGTAAATACTGAGCTTTTAAAAGAAATAAAGGAATATGCCGAGCAGTATTATCTTGAAAACGGCGTTTCGCCGACGGTTCGTGAAATCGCTTCAGGACTTAATGCAAGCAAAACAACTGTTCAGCGTTATCTTGAAAGACTTAGAGACAGCGGCGAGATTGAGTACTGCGGCGAGCGCTCAATTAAAACCGAGGTTACAGAGAAATATAATCAGCAAAGTGTTTCAGTCGGATTGGTTGGTTCAATCTCCTGCGGAGAGCTTAATTTTGCTCAGCAAAACATAACCGATTATTATTCACTCCCCTCCTCCATGCTCGGCAGCGGCGAATTTTTTATGCTGAGAGCAAGCGGAGATTCGATGATTAACGCAGGAATAGACGACGGCGACCTTGTTGTTATAAGGCGCCAGGCTACTGCAAGGGACGGAGATATTGTTGTTGCCCTTTACGGCGATGATACAACACTTAAAAGATTTTACAAGGATACCCAAAACAGAAGATTTATTCTTCACCCCGAAAACGAAAGACTCAGCGATATCATTATTGAAGGCGATTTGATTATACAGGGCGTTGCAGTTAAGGTTATAAAAGAGTTATAAGTTAAGAATTAAGGTTTATGTTGGGCGCTGCCCACACCCGATTTATAGGAGGATATGTTATGTCTACATTAATTGAAAACGGATATACAATAACTCAGCATAAGGATTATATAGTAAGCGTCAGCAAAAACGGAAAGGATATTGTTCGTTTTGCTTTTAAAAGAGAGCTTAGCGGAAACGAGCTCAGCGAGCTTGCCTTCTGGGTCAGATGCAGATAAAAAAGCACCTTCGGGTGCTTTTCAATTACGAATTACGAGTTACGAATTATGAATTTCGGGGTTCGTTTGTGAGCGCTGCCAGTGGCAGATGAAGCGAACAATAAGAACTGCCGAACGGTCAAAATTTGTCGGCGCTCCAAGCCGATAACAAAT
>CAMYWU010000221.1 GCA_947302895.1 uncultured Clostridia bacterium
TGTTTGCAGCAAGCATAAGCATTCTTGCTTCTGCCTGTGCTTCAGCTGAAAGAGGTACGTGAACAGCCATCTGGTCGCCGTCGAAGTCGGCGTTGAACGCTGTACAAGCAAGGGGATGGAGCTTGATTGCCCTACCCTCAACAAGCACGGGCTCGAATGCCTGAATACCAAGACGGTGAAGTGTGGGAGCACGGTTGAGCATAACGGGGTGGTCTTTAATAACAACCTCGAGAGCATCCCAAACCTCGGGCAGCTCTGCCTTCTCAACCATCTTTCTTGCTGATTTGATGTTTGAAGCCTTGCCGATTTCAACAAGACGCTTCATAATGAAGGGCTTGAAGAGCTCGATTGCCATCTCCTTGGGAAGACCGCACTGATACATCTTGAGTTCGGGACCAACAACGATAACCGAACGTCCTGAGTAGTCAACACGCTTACCTAAAAGGTTCTGACGGAAACGTCCCTGCTTACCCTTAAGCATATCGGAAAGAGATTTAAGAGGTCGGTTGTTAGGACCTGTTACAGGACGTCCTCTTCTGCCGTTATCGATAAGGGCATCAACGGATTCCTGAAGCATTCTCTTTTCGTTTCTTACGATAATATCGGGAGCATTGAGCTCGATAAGTCTCTTAAGTCTGTTGTTTCTGTTGATAACTCTTCTGTAGAGATCATTGAGGTCACTTGTTGCAAAGCGTCCGCCGTCGAGCTGAACCATCGGACGGATATCCGGAGGAATAACCGGGATAACATCAAGAATCATCCATTCGAGCTTATTGCCGCTGTTATAGAAAGCGTCTACAACATCAAGTCTCTTGAGAAGCTTAACTCTCTTCTGACCTGTTGCGCCCTCAAGCTCAGCGGTGAGCTCATCACGAAGAGTAGGAACATCAATATCCTGGAGAAGCTTTTTAATAGCCTCTGCGCCCATTCCTGCCTCGAAATCGTCCTCGTATCTCTCACGCATCTCGGCATACTCTTTTTCGTTGAGAATCTGCATTTTCTCAAGCGGAGTATCACCCGGGTCGGTTACGATGTAAAGCGCAAAATAGAGAACCTTTTCAAGATATCTGGGGCTTATATCGAGAACAAGACCGAGTCTGCTGGGGATTCCCTTGAAGTACCAGATATGTGATACGGGAGCAGCAAGCTCAATATGTCCCATACGTTCACGGCGCACCTTTGCACGGGTTATTTCAACTCCGCAGCGCTCGCAAACCTTGCCCTTATAGCGAACTCTCTTGTATTTTCCGCAGTGGCATTCCCAGTCCTTCATAGGACCGAAGATTTTTTCGCAGAAAAGACCGTCTCGCTCGGGTTTAAGGGTTCTGTAGTTTATAGTTTCGGGCTTTGTTACCTCTCCGAAGGACCATTCACGGATGCGCTCGGGAGAAGCAAGTCCGATTCTTATTGAACTAAAATCATTAGTTTGACTGTTATTCATAAGTGGAAGCACTCCTTTTCTTTAAAATTTGTAGTAATCAAAGCAGTTAAACATTAAAACTCGTCGCCTTCATCGCTGCCGAAATCGCCGAAGAAACTATCATCGTCGTTATCCTCAGCGCTTGCAAGTGCCGAAGCGAAGCTTGCAAATAAATCCGAGCTGCCCTGATCTGCTTCCTGTTCCTCTTCATCAGCCGAAACAACGCCCCAGCCCTCTGAGCCTTCTGCGTCGTTTACTGTTGAAAAGGCGTTTTCATCAACCGCAAGCGGCTGAATTCCATCATCATCAAGATCCTGCTTAAGCTCAACCTCTTCACCGTTTCTGTCGAAAAGGGTTGTGTCGAGACCGAGTGCCTGGAACTCTTTATAGAGAACCTTGAATGCCTCGGGGATTCCTGCAGGAGGAATGTTTTCGCCCTTAACAATGGATTCATAGGTGTTAACTCTTCCGACAACGTCGTCCGACTTAACGGTTATGATTTCCTGAAGGGTGTATGCAGCGCCGTATGCTTCAAGAGCCCAAACCTCCATCTCACCGAAACGCTGTCCGCCGAACTGCGCTTTACCGCCGAGAGGCTGCTGAGTAACAAGGCTGTAAGGACCTGTTGAACGAGCGTGAATCTTATCATCAACAAGGTGATGGAGCTTGAGATAATACATATAACCAACTGTTACACGGTTATCAAACGGCTCACCTGTTCTTCCGTCGATAAGCTGAGTCTTACCGTCGAATACCTTGTTTCCGTTTTCATCTATATAATATCCGATATCTGCAAGCTTTAAGCATTCACGGATATCTTCCTCGTGAGCGCCGTCGAATACGGGGGTCATCATCTTCCAGCCGAGAGCCTTAGCCGCATAGCCGAGATGAACTTCAAGAACCTGACCGATATTCATACGTGAAGGTACGCCGAGGGGGTTAAGAACGATATCAAGCGGTCTGCCATCGGGAAGGAAGGGCATATCCTCCTGGGGAAGAACTCGTGAAACAACGCCCTTGTTTCCGTGACGGCCAGCCATCTTATCACCAGCCTGAATCTTTCTCTTCTGAGCAATATAAACTCGAACAACCTTGTTTACACCGGGGTTGAGCTCGTCGCTGTTTGCTCTTGTGAACACCTTAACGTCAACAACGATACCGTATTCACCGTGGGGAACCTTAAGAGATGTATCCCTAACCTCTCTTGCCTTCTCGCCGAAGATTGCACGAAGAAGTCTTTCCTCGCTTGTAAGCTCGGTTTCGCCCTTGGGTGTTACCTTACCTACAAGGATATCGCCGCTCTTAACCTCAGCGCCGATACGGATTATACCGTCTTCATCAAGGTCTTTAAGAGCATCCTCACCAACGTTGGGGATATCTCTTGTGATTTCTTCGGGTCCGAGCTTGGTATCTCTTGCTTCCTGGTCGTGTTCAATAATATGGATTGATGTATAAACATCATCACGAACTATTTTTTCATTGATAAGAACAGCGTCCTCGTAGTTATAACCTTCCCAGGTCATAAAGCCGATGAGCGCGTTCTTACCGAGCGAAATCTCACCGCCC
>CAMYWU010000222.1 GCA_947302895.1 uncultured Clostridia bacterium
GGGCAAACCAAGAGGAACATCGCATGAACGCTGATGAACCCAGCAGTTGAGCTTTCCGTCGGTAACATCCCATTCGCTGCTCCATACGCATGAAGGAAGCACGGCAGTTGCAAGATAATCGTTCTGCCAGAGAGTCATAACCATTCTTCTGTCCTCAGGATGATTTTTGATTTTATCTATAAGCTCCTGGGTCATTTTAAACTTATTAACTATATAGCCGTATGCCGTACCTATCGTATGGGCAAATTCCTTAGGGAACTGCTTATTTATAACCTGCTTTGTGAGCTTTCCGTTTTCATCGGGAAGCATCTGGGTTGCAGTCCATATGCCGTTTTCATCTATTTCCCATTCATCCCAGATATGAACATTTCTCTCCTGGAGCCAGCGAACATCATTCGACTGAGCCTGATAAATCCATAGCATTTCCAAAACAGCCTGACGAATAAAAAGCTGCTTTGTTGTTAAAATAGGATATTCCTTTGATAAATCAAAGTGAAAATGATGGGAAGGAACTTTGATAGTGTTGATACCTGTTCGGTTTTCAACCTCTATTCCTTCGCTGAGTATTCTTTTACACAATCCGAGGTAATCCTTATCCCACTGCGACATAATTTGCCTCCAAAAAAACAGTTTTAAATATTATATCACAGTATCAGGCGTTATTCAATAGTTTGAAAACGTGATTTGAAACGCTTTCGAAGTTGTAGCAACACCGTTGCTACACATATTGACTTTTATATATCATAATGCTATAATAAAAGCAGAAAATATTATTGGAGGTAATAGTATGAAGAATGCAGTATCTTCCCCTAAAACCGATATGTTTCGTTTCAGAATTAATCCGGATGTTCGTAAAGAAGTGGAAGCCATTTATGAAAAAAACGGTCTTTCGTTAACACAGGCAATTAATATATTTATTCAGCAGTCGCTCAATTCAGGCGGTCTGCCTTTTCCGGTTTCAGACGATAATGCCGAGATGCTCAAAATCAATGGAACGTTTAATGAAAGAGCTTGAAGCAGGCAAGAGCTCCGGTGATGTTGTTTCTGAAGAAGAAGTGTATGCTATGCTCGGGGTTGACGCATTATGAAAATAGTTTACCGCCCTGCAGCTATTGAAGATATTAAATCAACAGCTGATTACATAGAAAAAGAACTGAAAAATCCCCAAGCTGCACAGCGATTGAAAGAGAAAATACTATATTCTGTTTCTCTGTTAAAAGATAATCCGAATATGGGCAATTCGCTTTCAAGCAAATACGAAGCAGTTAAAAACGATTATCAATACATTATTGTTAATAAACAAATTGTATTTTATCAAACAGATAACGATACTATTGAAATTGTACGTGTGCTTGACGGCAGAACGGATTATCTTACACATTTGTTTTAAGAGAAACTATACAGCAAAACCAATGCAGGTAATTGTGATATTGATATATCTCTACTTCTTACATTAAATAAAACAAAAAAGGTGGCTGAGTAGGCTCAGCCACCTTTTTTGTCTGACGCCGATAAGGCGCTTGTTATTTTTTAGTTGTAACCGTTTTGCTTGAACTCCAAGAAGAATAATACTTTGTTCCGTTCACGGTCTTATATGTTCTTATTCTTACATAGTATTTCTTCTTACCTGTAAGCTTTGAAATCTTTTTTGATGCCGTGTTGTTCTTTGAAACTGTAACAGTTTTAGCATTTTTTGTAAACTTACTGTCCGCTGCATACTGAATTTGATAACCAGATGTCTGCATTGTCTGTTTATTCCACTTAACTGTGAAGCCCTTTGATTTAGCAGTAACACCTGAAAGGCTCGTTCCCTTTGGGTTAATCTTAAACGTTTTGCTGACAGTTCCCGAATATGTATTAATACCCGTTACTGTTACCGTTGCTAATCCAACGGATTTATTATTCTTGTATGTAATCTCGTAGTCCTTTGAATTTTCAAGAGTTTTTCCGCCGAGAGTAACAGTTATGTTCTGAGTTAAAGCACTGCCTGTGAATGTTTTATTCTTAATACCCGAAACAGTTGCTTTTGCAAGACTTGTTTTCTTGAGCTTAGCAACTTTAACAGGCGTTCTCTCTAATTCAGTACCGCAAACCGAACAACACACAACACTTTCATACGATCCTTCTTTATCATATGTTGCAGCTATTTCATTTTCCTTTACTGCTTTTGATGGATCGTGAATACAAGGCATTGAGGTTTCAAGATGAACATTTGCATTTTCAAAGTTATCATTATATTCTCCAACAGCTATTGCCTGCCATTCGGTATCATTGCCGATATAATAAATATCATTTAACTTAGTGCAATTTGAAAATGCACGAGTACCAATACTTGAAACACTTGCCGGAATTTCTATTGCTAACAGAGATCTACAGCCGAAAAACGCACCGGTATTTATAGTGGAAACACTTTGCGGAATTGATATACTTCTTATTGAGCTGCAGCCATAGAATGCAAAATCGCTGATGCTTGTTAAGCTATTGGGTAAAATAATTCTTCTTATTTTGCTGCATCCGCTGAAAGCATATCTTCCGGTGCTTGTTAAGCTGTTTGGCAAAACAATATTTTCAAGTCCGCTGCAAGCATAGAATGCGAAATCTCCAATACTTGTTACTCCGTTCGGAATTTCAATTTCCGTAAGAGCGCTGCAGCAGTAGAACACATCATCACTGAGCTCGGTTAATTTTTGTGATAATATTGCGGATTTAAGTGCGCTGCAGGCTCTGAATGCTGCGGCACCGAGAGTTACAACACTATCGGGAACAACAATGCTTTCAATTGAACGGCAGCCCGAGAATGCGCGGCTTCCGATATCGGTAACGCCTGTTCCGATTGAAACATCAGCAAGAGCATAGCAATCGCGGAATGCTGCAGAGCCGATTGTTTCAACACTGTTTGGAATAACGGCTGCTGTTATCTTGTTGCAATCTCTGAATGCAGAGTCGCCGATAGTTTCCAGTTTATCGCCGA
>CAMYWU010000223.1 GCA_947302895.1 uncultured Clostridia bacterium
CCTTTTCAAGGGAGGCAAATAGGATTTTTAATTATGAAATTTAACTTACACACCCACACAAAAAGATGTCATCACGCTCACGGCGAGGACGAGGAATATGTTTTAAAGGCAATCGAAAACGGATATAAGATTTTCGGTTTTTCCGACCACGCCCCCCATCTCTTCCCGGGCGATTATGTTTCAAGTTGCAGAATGCTCCCCGAGGAAGCCGGGGAATATGCACAAAGCATAAACGCGCTTAAGGAAAAATACAAGGATAAAATTGATATCAAGCTCGGATATGAAATGGAATGGTATCCGGATTTGATTGAAAAGGACCTTGAATACTTAAAGCAATTCGGCTACGACTATCTGATTCTGGGTCAGCACTTCACCGAAAACGAATACGAGGATTTTGCAAGCTACTGCGGCCATTCCGTTGATGATATCGAGATTGTTGATAAATACATAAATCAGCTCTTAGAGGGTGCAAGAAGCGGACTTTTCACCTATGTTTGCCATCCTGATCTGATATTCTATAAGAAGGATAAAAAAATCCACTATGAAAAGATGGACTATATGCTGACAGAGCTTAAGAAGCTCGATATTCCGCTTGAATACAATTTCTACGGCTATTTTGATAACCGCCATTATCCTGATAAGGAATTCTGGAAAATGGCAAAGGAAAAGGATTGCAAGGTTGTTATCGGGCTTGATGCACACAGACCCTGCGTTATCGAGGATAACAAAAGACTCGATAAGATGAAAAAAGAAATTGCCTCCCTCGGCATAGAACCGATTGAAGCAATTAAACTCATAAAATAGCCGTCTGCAAGACCCTCAACTCTTCACTCTTAACTTTTAACTCTTAACTAAAAAAAGACCGCATTTGCGGTCTTTTTTCTATATCTGCCTTATCAAATTCTTATCTTTTCTTGCAGCCCAGGCAATGTTATATGCATGGTCGCCAACACGCTCGAGGTCCTGAAGAAGCTTTGTATAAACAACGCCTGCCGAAGTATGGCATTTCTTTTCCTTAAGTCGCTGAACGTGGTTATCCTGAGCCTCAAGGGTAAGATTATCTATTTTATCCTCAAGAGCGTGAAGCTCGTGTTCCTCATAATCGGGAAGCTTTTTATTAAGGAAAGCACCGATTGAACGGTCGAGCAGCTCAAGAACTGTTTCATAAAGCACCTGAACCTCTTTATGGCTTGCATCAGAGAAATCAATACCGCCTTCAATGGTTGTTTTTGTTCTGTTTAAAATATTCTCTGCGTGGTCGCCTATTCTCTCAAGGTCGGTTATAACGTGGAAGAGCTTTCCGATATATTCGGAGTTTTCAGCGTCTATTCGCTGTGAGCAAACAGTTACCATAAAGTCGGATATATTATGGTTGAGCCAGTTAACAAGCTCCTCATTATCCCTGATTTGCTGTTCGTTTTCAAGTGAACAATCAATATAGCTTTCGCAGGCAAGAACAAAATTGTTTCTAACAATTTTTGCCATTCTTTCAACCTCACTGCCTATCTGAAGAACAGTTGCGGTTGTGTTGCCCGTAATCTTCTTATCAATATAGATAAAGCGCATTGCACTTTCGTGTTCTTTCGGCTTAAATACCATTTCGGATAATTTAACTATTTGAGGTACAAACGGAAGAAGAACAATCGCCGTTATAACCTTGAAAAGTATGTGGCAGATAGCAACCTCAACGGAGCCGTTGCCGCCGCTTACGGTTTCAACAAGATTAAGGAAAGGCTTGAAGTATGCAAGCGGAGTAAGGAATATCAGAATGGCATTAAAGATAAAGTATACAAACGCAGCTCTTTTAGCATTTGTTTTTGCGCCGATTGCCGATAAAACAAGGGGCGTAACAGAGCCGATATTAATACCGATAATAAGATATATTGCAAGGTTTAGCGGAACTCCTCCGCTGAGGGCAAGCATCTGCAAAACACCGATAGCGGCGCTTGATGACTGCAAAACCGAACAAACGGCAATACCAATGAGTATACCCAGAATCGGATTGTTAAAGCTTGTTATAAAGCTCTGGAAGGACTCGCTTGTTTTAAGAACGCCCATTGCGTTTTCGCCGCTCATATATTTGAGTCCGAAGAAAAGTATACCAAAGCCAAGAATAATCTGGCCGATATATTTTTGCTTTTGCTTCTTACCGAACAGCGCCAGAGCCGCACCGATAACAATACAAATCGGGGCTATCGCCGAAACATCAATAGCAATGAGCACAGCAGTTACGGTTGTTCCTATATTTGAACCGATAATAACGCCCGTTGCCTGTGCTAAATCCATAACTCCTGCATTCAGAAAGCCCATCAGCATAACCGTTGTTGCTGAGGAGGACTGAATTACTGCAGTAACAAGAACGCCCAGTAAAAAACCCTTAAAACGATTTCTTGTGAGTTTTTCGAGAAGATTCTTCATCTTGCTTCCCGCAACCTGATTAAGACCTTCACTCATATATTTCATTCCGAAAAGGAAAAGTCCCAAACCGCCGAGAAGATTAATTACGTTATTAATTCCCATAAAATTCTCCAGATTTCAATTATGGCAAGTTTTTGATTAATCGCTAACTTACCTCAATTAGAATATAAATGAGTTTCTGTCAATTGTCAAGAAAAAAATAAGCAGTTGAAAACCAACCGCTCATTTTTAATTTATAATCCCCCGATACTACTTACTGCTATCTTTTTTCATATCCTGAGCAATAAGATCAAGATTTGTTATGTATTTATACGCATAATACGGGTTTTCCTCAAGCAGCATTTCAAACAGCTTCGGGCAAATATCCTTGTTTATCAGCCATTTCTTTATGCTGAAATCATCCCTGATTTTCTTTGTTAAATACTGCCTTCCCATAAGCGAAAAATCATCAAGCAAGAGGAAAACGCCCTGCTGATAAAGCATTAAATCGTTTGTAGGAACGTCAATAAGCTTTGCGCTCGGGGTTTGCATATCAAGAAGAGTTTTTCTTT
>CAMYWU010000224.1 GCA_947302895.1 uncultured Clostridia bacterium
CCGATTATATCACTTTAATAATGAAAAAGAGCAGCGAGAAATCGCTGCTCTTTTTCGTTATTAAATACCTTAGAGACGACTCAAGAATCACCAGAACCCCACCTGACATATTCAGCATAATTACAATTATATTACAATCATTATTTTAATAATTTTTACTATTGAAATTTTTTCTTATATAATGTATATTATTTAATATTATAATTATAAATAAATAGTGAAACGTGATTTCTTTAAACGAATAAGGCTTTTTTGCCGAAACAGAGCACGCAACGGAGATGTGTATGGAAAAAATCACAAGCAAAAACAACGATATTATTAAGGACACAAAAAGGCTTATTTCCTCATCCAAAGCAAGGGCGCAAAAGCATCTGTTTGTTTTGGAGGGAGCAAGGCTCTGTTTTGATGTCCTTAATTCTGTTTATGAGATTAAAACGCTTTTCGTAACCGAAAGGATATTTGAAAAATATCCGCTTGAAATCTCTGCAACGATTGACAGAAGCGATGCGGCTTTCTTCATCAGCGAGGAGGTTTCAAAAAAGCTTAGCGATACCGAAAACCCCCAGGGCATTTTTGCAGTTTGCGAAATGATTGATTGCGATGAAAGCCCGTCGGGCGAAAAGCTTATAGCCCTTGATAATGTTCAGGACCCTTCAAATATGGGCGCCATTATAAGAACGGCGGAGGCGCTTGGGATAAGCGGAGTTATTGCATATAATTGCTGCGATATATATAATCCCAAAACTCTGCGTGCGTCAATGGGCTCGGTTTTGAGAGAGAAAATATTCATAACAGATAATCTTGAAAAAACGCTTAAGGAGCTTGGCAGGGAATACAGGGTTTATTCAACTGTTCCGAGTAAAAACGCAAAGAGGATAACGGATATTGATTTCTCATCGCCCTCAATCTGCGTTATCGGAAACGAGGCAAACGGAGTTGAGGATAATATAAAAGATATATCCGATTCACTTATAACAATTCCTATGCTCGGCAACGCCGAAAGCCTTAACGCCTCTGCGGCAGCTTCAATAATTATGTGGGAGATGCTCAGATGACGGATAAACGCTACTGGCTATGGCTTCAGATGTGTCTGGGCGAGGGAGCGAAGTTTAAAGAAATACTTGAGGATTTCGGCTCGGTTGAAAAGCTTTATGAAAGCAATATTCTTGAGTGGAAAATGAGTCCTGCCTTAAATCCCAGCCAGATTGAAAGGCTGAGCAAGCATACGCTTAAGGATACAAAAAAGATTATTGATGAGTGCGAAAGCAATTCGTGGACAATAATAACCTACGATGACGAACGCTATCCCGAAAGACTCAGGGAGATTATCAATCCTCCTGCTGTTTTATATGTCGATGGTTCGTTTGAAGATTTTGAAAGCCTTGCAGCTATAGCAATAGTCGGAACAAGAAAGGCTTCAACATATGCTTTGAAAGCGGCGCATATTATGGCAAAGGGCTTTGCTCATTGCGGCGGCGCAGTTGTAAGCGGCGGAGCTCTCGGCGTTGACAGCGCTGCCCATAAAGGTGCGCTTGAGGCAGGAGGCAAAACCTATGCCGTTCTCGGCTGCGGTTTCGGAACAAGATATCTTGATGAAAACGAAGACCTGAGAAATCATATTAAGCTTTCGGGCGGAGCGCTTATAACGGAATATCCTCCCCATGCGCCCGCAACGAAATACACCTTCCCCATGCGAAACCGAATAATCAGCGGACTTTCGCTCGGCGTTCTTGTTGTTGAAGCGGGCGAAAAGAGCGGCTCGCTGATAACTGCGAATTATGCCGCCGAGCAAAACAGGGATATCTTTGCGATTCCCGCATCAATCTTTGATTCGAATTTTCTCGGAACAAATCTGCTTATTAATGATGGCGCAATTGTTGCAACAAGTCCCTCGGTTCTTGTTTGCACTTATGCTGAAAGATATGAAACTCTGAGTGCGCAGGATATTCTGAGCGTTAAGGAGCTTGCCCAAATCGGCGATAAGCATAAGGAAAACACACCAAAGAGCGACCAGATTGCTTTTGATAAAATGCCCCAGGACAGAGCTAAAAGAGTTCAGATAACGGGCAGAGTGCTTGACCTTCCTCCAAAGGAGAAAACGGTTTATGAGGCGCTTGATGAGGAGCTTCTCGGAATTGAAGCAATAACCGAAAAAACAAAAATGAATTTAAGCGATGTTTTATCCTCGCTTACCTTGCTTGAAATGAAGGGGCTGGTTATCAGCGCCTCGGGCAAGAGATATAAATTAAGATAAAACCGAAAGGATACAAATATATGTCAAAACTCGTTATAGTTGAGTCGCCTGCAAAGGCAAAGAATATTAAGGGATATCTCGGAAAGGGATACGATGTTATTGCTTCAATGGGGCATGTTCGTGATTTGCCTGCGGCAAGACTCAGCGTTGATGTTGATAATGATTTTGCGCCGAAGTACGCAATCATCAAAGGCAAGGAAACCTTTGTCAGAGATTTAAAGAAAAAGGCGGATAAGGCGGAATATGTTTATCTCGCAACCGACCCCGACCGCGAGGGAGAGGCTATTTCCTGGCACCTTGCATATCTCCTCGGATTGAATCTTGATGAGAAAAACAGGGTAACCTTCAACGAAATAACAAAAACGGGCGTTCAAAAGGGAATGGCAAGCCCCAGAGAGATTGATATCGATCTGGTAAACGCTCAGCAGGCACGCCGTATTCTCGACAGACTTATCGGCTATAAGCTTTCTCCCTTTGTAAGCCAGAAAATCAGAAGAGGTCTTTCGGCAGGACGTGTTCAGAGCGTTGCGCTCAGACTTGTTGTAGACAGGGAAGAGGAAATCAGAGCCTTTGTTCCCGAGGAATACTGGTCAATTGATGCAAAGTTTACCAATCCTCCCGATAAGAAATTGTTTGCAGCCGTTCTTGTAAGCGACCCCGAGGGCAACAAGCTCGATTCCAGCGAGGTCTGGTATTATTCCGTACC
>CAMYWU010000225.1 GCA_947302895.1 uncultured Clostridia bacterium
GAACATCACGTCCGTCCATAATGCAGTGGAGATAAACCGTATCCTGACCGAGCTTTTTAGCAAGCTCAACAATCGCCCAGGCGTGGGTATTATGGGAATGAACACCGCCATCGCTCATAAGACCCATAAGGTGGAGCGAGGTTCCTGCTTCAATGCTCTTTTGAATTGCGCCAACGAGTGCTTCATTTTCAAAGAAATCGCCATCCTGAATGGATTTGGTTATTCTGGTAAGCTCCTGATAAACAACTCTTCCGGCGCCCATATTGGTATGTCCAACCTCCGAGTTACCCATCTGACCGTCGGGAAGACCAACATCCATTCCCGAAGCGCCGATATATGTAAACGGATATTTTTCCATCAGCATATCAAGATTTGGCTTTTTTGCGGCAACAATTGCATTGCCGTAGTCGCTCGGATTATGACCAAAGCCATCCATAATGCAAAGTACATTAGTTTTTTTCATAGTAGTATCCTCCGAAATAATGCTTGCAAAGCAAGCAATTCATGCGCATATTTAATGCGCAATTCATGAACTTGGTTCATTTCATGCAGTTGTAAACTGCAATTCATAAATTGATGAATTGACTTCGTCATTAATTGGCTTTGCCATGAATTGATTTCATCATGAATTGCACTGCGAGCAGTGCATTGAAAAAGGGCTGCACTGCAACCCCTTTTTTCTTATTTAGATGCTGCCTTAACGATTATTGAGAAATCCTCCGCCTTAAGAGAAGCGCCGCCGATAAGACCGCCGTCTACGTTCTCCTTAGCAACAAGCTCATCTGCGTTTTTAGCGTTCATAGAACCGCCATACTGAACAACGAAAGCATCTGCTGCAGCCTTGCCGTAAAGGTCTGCGATAACCTGACGGATATAGCCGTTAACCTCGTCTGCCTGGTCTGCTGTTGCAGTTTTGCCGGTTCCGATAGCCCATACGGGTTCGTAAGCGATAATAACGTTTTTAAGCTCATCCTCAGTTACGCCCTGAAGAGCAACCTTGGTCTGCTTGCCAACAATTTCAAAGGTTACGCCCTGTTCTCTTTCTTCAAGAACTTCGCCAACGCAAAGGATAACGGTAAGTCCGTTATCAAGAGCGGCACGAACTCTCTTGTTAACTGTTTCATCAGTCTCGCCGAAATACTGACGTCTTTCGCTGTGGCCGATAATAACATAGGGAACGCCCATAGCCTTGAGCATGGGAGCTGAAACCTCGCCTGTAAATGCGCCGCTCTCTGCCCAGTGGCAGTTCTCAGCGCCGATTTTGATGTTTGAGCCCTCGGCTGCATCAAGAGCTGCCTGAAGGTCAACGAAGGGAGCACAGATAACAACGTCGCAATCTGCATCTGCAACAAGGGGCTTCATTTCGTTGATAAGAGCTGTTGTTTCAGCAGGAGTTTTGTTCATTTTCCAGTTTCCTGCAATAACTGCTTTTCTGAGTGCTTTATTCATAATTATTTCCTCTTTTATATAATTGAGAATTGAGATTTGAGAGTTGAGAATTAAGGTTTCTCACTGCGTTCGGTCAATTATTATAATTGGGTGCGGGTGCCCGCCCGAAATTCTCCATTTTCAATTCTGCATTTTTAATTGATTATTTGTCCTGAAGAGCCTCGATACCCGGAAGTGCCTTGCCCTCAAGGAATTCAAGTGATGCGCCGCCGCCAGTTGAGATGTGGCTCATCTTGTCAGCAAAGCCAAGCTTTGTTACTGCAGCAACTGAGTCGCCGCCGCCGATGATTGAAATAGCGCCGCTCTCTGCAACTGCGTTAGCAACTGCAACTGTTCCTGCTTCAAAGTTCTTCCATTCGGAAACGCCCATGGGACCGTTCCAGATAACTGTTCCTGCGCCCTTGATTGCGTCAACGAAAAGCTTCTGAGACTCGGGACCGATATCAAGACCCATCCATCCGTCGGGGATTTCGTCTGAATTAACAATCATAGCTTCGGTGTTTTCATCGTATTCCTTACCAACCTTGTTATCAACAGGAATAAGGAAGTTAACGCCCTTAGCCTTAGCGTCTGCCATCATTTCGCCAGCCTTTTCAACCCAGTCTGCTTCAAGAAGGGAATCGCCGATTGAATGACCGAGGAATTTCATAAAGGTGTATGCCATACCGCCGCCGATGATGATGGTGTCGCACTTATCGATAAGGTTTGTTATAACGCCGATTTTATCCGAAACCTTAGCACCGCCGAGGATTGCAACAAGGGGTCTCTTCGGGTCTGCAAGAGCGCCGCCCATAAATTCAATTTCCTTCTGGATAAGATACCCGCATACTGCAGGAAGATATGAAGCAACGCCGGTTGTTGAGCAGTGAGCTCTGTGAGCTGTTCCAAATGCATCGTTAACAAAGATATCTGCAAGAGAAGCAAGCTCTTTTGAGAAGTTTTCTTCGTTCTTTGTTTCTTCTTTTCTGTAGCGACCGTTTTCAAGAAGCATAACTTCGCCTTCTTTAAGCTCGGCAGCCATCTTCTTTGCGTTTTCGCCAACAACCTCGGGATCCTCAGCAAGCTTAACTTCAACGCCTAAATACTCTGAAAGCTTCTTTGCAACAGGTGCAAGGCTGAATTCGGGCTTGTATTCTCCCTTAGGTCTGCCAAGGTGTGAGCAAAGGATAACCTTTGCGCCGTTTTCCATAAGATATTTGATAGTAGGAAGCGCAGCAACAATTCTTTTATCGTTTGTGATTTCGCCATCCTTAAGCGGAACATTGAAATCGCAGCGAGCAAGAACTCTCTTACCTTTTACATCGATATCTTCAATAGTCTTTTTGTTAAGTGCCATAATAATAACTCCTTTAATTATTAGACTTTAATTTTTTCTAAACAATTATATACTATGTCAGCATATTTTGCAAGCAAAAAATGTTAGGTTTTAGGTTTTAGGTTGTAGCGTTACAATAGATGTGAGACTGAAAAGTAAAAAAGGTATAGAAAAAGCGA
>CAMYWU010000226.1 GCA_947302895.1 uncultured Clostridia bacterium
CCTTCCGTCCTCTTTCAGACAAACTGCATAGGCTTCCTTGCCACAAAAAACGTTACTAATAATATTAAGGCTTTCCTCTTCGCTCTTGTGCGCCGGCCATCCCGCCGCAGGACCGATATCGGGATCGCTTGCATATCTGAACAAATCCCCTGCATCGCTCTCCTCCCACGGCCGCAGGATTAAACGCTTGGTTTTTATTACCATATTATCACCTGATTGTGTTATTTAAGAAATGTTATGAGCAGCAAAACGATTATAAGAATTGCTGCGAGGGCTGCAAAGAATTTTGCAGCTCGGGTAAGCGCATCAAACATATTAGTCGGGCAGAGCTGCATTATTCCGTATTTCAGCTTGCTCTTAACCTTTTTGCCAACAACATCCCTGTATCTTAAATCAAAGGTTTTGAGTGTTCCGTCGGCAAAGAGGTCGATAACCCGTGTTCCCCTGTCCTTACCCGGACCGTAGACATTGAAGCCTACGCCCTGGGTATAGCCAACATCAATACCGTTTATATCGCCGTTGAAGGAATTGTTATGATCGTGGCCGAAGTATAAGCCCTTAACCTCGCCCTTTTCGCACAGAGCGGCAAATTCACCGCTGTTTATCTGAGGATCGGCAGGACTTTCCTTCATAAAGCCGTTTTCGTTCACTCTTTGTCTGTTTAAAACAAAGTATTCGCCGTCGTGGGTTCTGAATCCACGAACAGCTCCCCTCTTTGTTCTTCTTACCTTTGTCAGAAGCTCAAAAACTTCGCAAACAGGGATATGCTGAATAACGAGGGAAGGAACGGGACTTCCCGTTTTCTCCTCATATTCATCCCTTGTTTTTCTATACCACTCAATCTGGTTTTCGTGTACCGCATCATAGCCTATGCTGAGGTTTGAATGGCTGTCGATAAGATAGAGCAGGTATTTAATATCCTCACCATCCTTAATCTCATAGCAGAAGTTACCGACTCCATCTATATCGGGAGTTGTTTGCCCTATAAAGCAATCGAATTTTTTATATATTTCAAATTGCTCGGCGTTTGAAAGACCAACCTGGCGGTCGTGGTTTCCAAAGCAGATTGCAAAGGGTATGCCCCTTTTTGAAACGGGCTCGGTAAGCTCTTTTAAAACACGCTCAACCTCTTTTGCATTGCCCTTAAAATTGCGTTTGCCCCAAATCTGGTCGCCGCTGAAAACAACCATATCGGGCTTTGCTTCATCAAGCGAAGCATTTATCAGAGCAAGGGTATCGGGGCTAACCCTTTTACCCTCCTGGGTATCGGCAATCATAAGTATTCTGAATTTGCCGTTTTTAAATTCAAGTGCCATTAGTTTTCCTCCGAGGTTATTTCGCTGTGGCGCTTAATTAGCTCATCAAGCATTTTCTGGTGTTCCCTGGTTGAAATCTCATATTTTACAGTCGGAATAATTGCAATCGCATATGCAATAGCCGCAGGAACGGTTAAAATAAACCACATTGCTTTTGAATAGGAAGCGTAGTCCCTTGCAAAGCTTGCTCCGCTTTCAAGTGCTTTATTCATCTTATCAACATTAACATCGGTATAGCCAACATAGTTATAAACATATGCGGAAATAATTGAAGCAATACCTGCGGAAAACTTGGTTATAAAGCTCTGACCCGAGAAGAAAATTCCGTCGGGACGGTAGCCGTTATGAAATTCCTCGTAATCAATGCAATCCGAAATCATAATCGACTGTGCAACATTAACTATTCCAAAGCCTGCGCCCGAGAATACGAAGAGTATTCCGTCTATAATAACCCACTTTAAATCCATAAGATTCTGGGGTGCGATTAAATATGTAACAAATATTAGTCCTGTTGGAATTGCGGTTAACGCAGTTGAATTATAAAGCGTTTTCACGCTCATTTTTCCAATGAGGAACGGACAAAGCATCATTGCAATAAACTGCCCTGCAAAATATCCTCCGCCAACGATTATAAGAATAATCAGCCTTGACGGGTCGGTAAATGCGAGCTGAAGATTTCCATCGCAATAATAGTATGTAAACAGGGTTAAAACAACAAGCATCATAAGCTGCATAGGCGAGCGCAGAATTCCGCTGATTATCAGCCTTCTGAATGGTACGCATTTCCACATAAGCGATATGCTTTCCTTCATACTCTTCTTTTCATCGCTTGCGGGAACTCTTTCCCTTGTTCCGAGACCTGCGCATTCAAAGAGCAGGGAAGCAAAAACCGTCATTGCAATTGCAACAACAATGAAGCCCTTCTGAGCATTGGTGCTCTCTCCGAAAGCCTCGTTTGCCGCCTGGGAGATTGCAACTATTGAAACAATAACCGCAGCTGCGCCAACGGAAGCAACAATTCTTGAAAGCGAAATGAGCTTTGCTCTATCCCTTTCAACCTCGCTCATACGGCTGATAATGCCCCAGAGCGGAATATCGCCGACGGTATAGCTCATACCCCAGAGGATATACGAAATCGCAGCCCAGGCAACAATGAAAAACATCGCCGCAGAGTTGCCGTTTTCCTTTGCCGCTGCATAGTTTCCGTTAAGAAAAGCAACACAGGTTATAATACAGATAAAGGGAGGCGCAAAAAGAAGATACGGACGGCATTTGCCCCATCTTGTTTTTGTTTTATCAACAATTGCGCCCATCATCGGGTCGTTTACAGCATCCCAGACTCTTGCTATTGCAAAAATCCAGCCGAGCGCAATCGCAGGAAGACAGATAACATTCTGAAAATAAAAATAAAGCCCTGTTGCAATGATGTTATAAATCATATTCTGGCCAAACATTCCGGTCAGATACAGAGCCGCTTCGGTTTTTTTATAGGTTTTTGCAGATGACATAGCACAGCCTCCTTTTGTTTTATTATATATAAGAAAAGGAGCTGTGTCAAATTGTGATTTGTCGGGCAGTCGAAATGATACAGGGGGACACACTCCTTGGAGC
>CAMYWU010000227.1 GCA_947302895.1 uncultured Clostridia bacterium
AAGCGCCGTAGCCCGCTTTTTCAACCGCTTTGATGATTTCATCATTGCTTGCGCTGCCCTCAACTCCCATTGAATTTGTCAGAAGGCTTACAGCACAGGAGCTTACTCCGTCAACTGATGAAACCGCCTTTTCAACCCTTGCAGAGCAGGCGGCGCAGCTCATACCCGTTATATCAAACTGAGTCATAAATATCCCTTTTCTTAATATAGTATAAACACTATGTGATTTTATACCTATTAAGTCATTTTGTCAACAGCCACCCGTCTACTGTTCATTATTGCGCTTCTTTTGTGCAAACTATCCAAAATTCAGTTTAAAATATGATAAATTTGATGATTTGTTGTAGTTATTTCGACAAAAAAGGCTTGATATACACAATATAGCGTGTTAGAATAGATAAAAAAATATAGGAGGTATATCACTATGGCTATGACTTATGAATCAATCGTTGAGGCAACTCGCGATAAGTTCTGCGATGTTGACGTTTCATCTGTTGAGGGAACAAAAGCATTCCAGATTAATATCGAAGGCAAAGCTGTTAACGGAATCTTTTATATTGAAATTAAAGACGGCAAAGTTAACGTTGAGCCTTATGAATATTATGACAGAAATGCAATTCTCACAATGAACGGAACAAACTTCATCAAGCTTATCAACGGAAAGCTTGACCCCGTTGTTGCATTTACTCTCGGCAAAATCAAGGTTGACGGCGATGTTAACGCAGCACTTGAAATGATTAAGTTTGTAAAATAAGGCTTCAAAAAAAGGCATAAACACGCCAAGTTTTTGATGGTTTTACAATTCGTTTTATTTCAAAACGACCACTGTTAAAAAAACCGCCGAGGACATCGAGTCCTCGGCGGTTTTGGCGTTTTTGTTTTTTGCTCGGGGGCAGTACCTTTGTACAGCTCCCGCTCGCAAGAAAACAAAATTCTGCTCTTTTTTTGCGCGCCTAAAAACAATTATAATAAAAGAGCAAAGAAATTTCCTTCGCTCTTTTTCTTGTTATTTGTTCTGCAGATAATGGCAAATCATATCAACAATTTCTTCCTTGCTCATTTTTGAGGTTGAAAAACACATTGTATAGTTGTTTGCTCTGCCCCAGGCGCCGTCACCAAAATAATTATAATATGAAGCTCTCTCCCTGTCCTTGCGCTCAACTGCACGCCTTGCGTTTCGGGGACTAACCTTTTCACTTTCAAGGTATTTTTCAACCCTGTCTTCAATATCGGCGCCGATGAATATGCTTAAAACATTGATATCCTCTTCAACAATTTTATCCGCTCTTCTTCCAACTATAACGCAGGGACCCTTTGAAGCCGCTTCAAGAATAACTCTTCTCTGCACCTCGATAACCTTTCCCTCGTTTACTGCGCTGTCAATTGAATAGGGGTCCATAACCGCATTGAAAAGAAAGCTCTTTGTTGGCTTTTCATCAAACATATCGAATATGCCCTCTTCTATTCCGAGAGCCTTTGCCTTTTCTCTGAGCATTGCAGAATCGTAAAACGCAACCCCGAGCCTCTGAGCAAGCATTTTTCCAATTTCCTTGCCGCCGCTGAGATACTGCCTTCCAATGCAGATTACAAAGTTATTTTCCATAAACAACATCCTTCCTTTTAAGCAAAGCTTATTGCGCTAATCAGGGATACTAAACTATTTCAAATCCTTAACCTCAAGACCGCCCATATCATCATTTTCAAGATATTCCGCCATTTCCTCGAGGTTATCAAAAACCTTAAACAGCTCCCTGCAATTCTTTTTGATAAAGCCCTCGTCTATTGAATGGTTGATGGCATCATCCATCGAATTATAGTAGCCGTCTATGTTATAAACCGCTATCGGCTTTCTATGTCTGCCGAGCTGCTTTAAGGTAAGAATTTCAAAAAACTCCTCAAAGGTTCCTATTCCGCCAGGGGTTATGATGAAGGCATCCGCCTCATCCTCCATAATAGCCTTTCTTTCACGCATGGTTTCAGTTAAGGTCAGCTTATCACCATTCCAGTTAACATATTCCTCAAGGTGTTCCTTGAAGAAGGTTGGAACAACTCCGTGGATTCTTCCGCCGCCTTTCTTAAAGCCCTTTGCGGCTGCGCCCATAGAGCCAGTACAGCCCGCACCGAAAACAAGATTGTTTCCCTTTTTTGCAAGGAACTCTCCCATTTCTTCAACTGCAACAAGATATTTTTTATCAATTATTCTGCTTGCTGCTCCAAAAACGCATATTTCCATATAACCAAAACCTTTCATAGAAATAAATACACTTTATATTTAGAATATCACTTTTTTTAACGCAAGTAAAGAATTTTAATATTAATATTGAAAAATAGAAAGAATATCTATATAATAGCCCTGTAAGGAAAAATAATATAAAAACAAGTCCTTCGAATGTCCCGCCTTCCTTTGTGAAGGGGAGGCAGATAAGGAAAGGAAATTCATATGGAAATTAACAAGGCAATAAAATCACTCGCTCTTTATGCTGAAAAGGAAGGCTTAGCCGAAAGAGAGGATTTTCACTACATTATCAACCAGATTTGCCAGGTTCTTGAGCATGACAGCTTCGAGGATGTTTTTGTTGATGAGATTGCTCCGCTTGAAGAAATTCTCTGCGCAATGCTTGACTATGCCTGCGATAAGGGCATTTGCGAAAACAGCGTTGTATACAGAGACCTTCTCGATACAAAGATTATGGGCGCAATAACTCCAAGACCGTCCGAGATAATCAAGAAGTTCAGAGCTCTTTATGAGTTTTCTCCCGAGGCTGCAACAAACTATTATTATAATCTTTCAAAAAAGACAGATTACATAAGAGAATACCGTATTAAAAACGATGTAAAATGGATAACAAAAACCAGCTACGGCGATATTGATATAACCATAAACCTCTCGAAGCCCGAGAAGGACCCCAAG
>CAMYWU010000228.1 GCA_947302895.1 uncultured Clostridia bacterium
CTCGTCAACGCTCATTCCCTTTTCTTCAAGAATATCCTTGGTTAAATCGAGCGGTAAACCGTAGGTATCATTGATCTTGAATGCATCCTCTCCGCTGAAAACAGTTCCCTCGGTATTCTTAATATATTCATCAAGAAGCTCAAGACCTGCATCAATTGTTTTGCCGAAGCTCTCTTCCTCGGAAAGAATAACCTTCTTTATAAGCTCAATCTTCTCCTGAAGCTCGGGATAAGCGGTTTTATTCTCATTTACAACCGTATCAACAACCTTGAATAAAAACGGCTCGTTAACGCCGAGAAGCCTTCCGTGGCGGCAGGCACGGCGGATTAAACGTCTTAAAACATAGCCTCTTCCGTTATTTGAAGGAATAACGCCATCGCCAATCATAAAGGTTGATGAACGGATATGGTCGGTTATAACACGAAGGGAAATATCCTGCTTCGCATCCTTATGATATTCAACTCCCGAAATCTCGGAAATCTTCTTCATAATATTCTGAACAGTATCAACCTCGAAAATATTATCAACACCCTGCATAATGCAAGCAAGTCTTTCAAGACCCATACCCGTATCGATGTTAGGATGGTCTAGATGAGTATAGTTATTATTTCCGTCGTTATCAAACTGGGTGAAAAAATTGTTCCAGAATTCTGTAAATCTGTCGCACTCGCAGACCGGAGCGCAATCGGGACTGCCGCAGCCGTATTTTTCGCCGCGGTCAAAATAAATCTCACTGCAAGGACCGCAGGGACCCGAACCGTGTTCCCAGAAATTATCTTCCTTGCCAAGACGAACAATATGCGAGGGGTCAACACCGTTTTGCTTTGTCCAGATTTCAAATGCCTCGTCATCGTTTTCGTATATTGTTACATAGAGATTGTCCACGGGCATATCAAGCACCTCGGTGCAGAATTCCCAAGCCCATGCAGTTGCTTCCTTCTTGAAATAATCTCCGAAGGAGAAATTGCCGAGCATTTCAAAAAATGTTCCGTGGCGGTCTGTTTTACCAACCTGCTCGATATCGGGAGTTCTGATACATTTCTGGCAGGTTGTTACTCTCTTTCTCGGAGGGGTTACCTCGCCTGTGAAGTATTTCTTCATCGGAGCCATTCCCGAATTGATTAAAAGCAGGCTCTTATCGCCGTTTGGAACAAGAGAAAAGCTGGGCAGGCGCAAATGACCTTTGCTTTCAAAGAAAGAAAGATATTTTTCTCTTAATTCATTTAATGATGTCCATTCCATTTTTATATAATATGCGAAGCCAAAATGCTTTTGCTGAGCTTCGCCTTATCTCCTTGATTATTATTCTTTGAACAAAGTTCAAGGGCAAAGCACATATTGTTTAATTATACAATATGCACATTTGCCCTTATCGGAACACTTGATTAAAGCTTCTCAGCTATCTTTGTAAGCTCAACAAGCTCTTCCTTAGTAAAGGTTAAGCCCTTGCTCATCTTAGAATGATCGGGAGCCCAATCTCTTACGTCGATTTTCGGCTCATGACCGTTCCATGAAATCAAATTAACCTCTCTTGTCCATCCTCTTGCAGTTTCACTGATAACTCCAAGATGTTCAACAATTTCATACTTGATTTCCGGCATTATTCTCTCCTCCTTCTTTAGTTGTTTAAATATTGGTTATAAGTTTTCTACGATATTTTTTGTGTCCTGAGCAATCATAAGTTCCTCGTCTGTTGCAAGGATGAATACTCTGACCTTATCTGTTTCTTTGGTTAATTCAGCTTCAGCGCCCTTAACAGTTTTCTTGTTGAGCTCTTCATCAATCTGAACGCCCATATAACCGAAATATGAGCAGATTGTTGAACGAAGCCAGAAGCCGTTTTCGCCGATACCGCCTGTGAATACAATTGCATCAACGCCGTTCATTGCAGTAATATATGAACCGATTGTTTTAGCGATTTCATAAGCCTGCATTTCGTGGGCAAGAGTTGCTCTCTCGTTACCTGAGTTCTGAGCAGCGCAGATATCTCTGTCGTCTGATGATACGCCCGAAACGCCCATAACGCCCGACTTTTTATTGAGGATGGCATCCATCTCATCGGGAGTTAAGCCCTCTTTCTTCATAATGAAGGTTACAGCTGACGGGTCAACTGCGCCTGAACGTGTTCCCATCATAAAGCCATCAAGAGGTGTGAAGCCCATTGATGTATCAACAACCTTACCGTTTTTAACAGCGGCAATTGATGAGCCGTTGCCAAGATGGCAGGTAATAATCTTAAGCTCGCTTATATCCTTGCCGATTCTGTTTGCAACTCTGTTTGAAACAAATTTATGAGAGGTTCCGTGGAAGCCATAGCGGCGAACGCCGTATTTCTCATAGTATTCATAAGGAACTGCATACATATATGCCTTTGCAGGCATTGTTGAATGAAATGCGGTATCAAAAACGAATACCTGGGGAACCTTATCTCCAACAACATTAAGGCAAGCCTCATATCCCTGGATATTTGCAGGATTATGAAGGGGTGCAAGCGGAGAGAGCTCCTTAACGGTTTCAACAACATCCTTATCGGCAAGAACCGATTTATTGTATTTAACGCCGCCCTGAACAACTCTGTGGCCGATTGCATCAATCTCATCAAAGGAATCAACAACCTTGTATTCGCTCTCTGATAAGATATACTTAACCTCGTTGAAAGCATCGGTATGGGTTAAGAGCTCTTTATCGTAAGCAAACTTTTCGTTTCCTTTTTTAACGATAACGTTTTCTTCACCGCCATTGATTTTAAGACCGATTCTTTCGATTGCACCTTTACATAAAACGGATTCATTGCTCATATCCATAAGCTGATATTTAAGAGATGAGCTTCCGCAGTTAATAACAAGAATTTTCAAAACTTTTCCTCCGGATATACTTGAAATAATTTTAATTATATTAGG
>CAMYWU010000229.1 GCA_947302895.1 uncultured Clostridia bacterium
TTCCAATTGAATTATCTCCAGTATACAGCTTACAGCCCATCTCGTAAAATGGCGGAAGATTTGGCGCTATATGAATATGATTAACATTTTTTATCATCAGCTCGCTTTTGGTTATTGCGGCTGCGCTCAGATATGTTGAAGCAAGTATTCTGTCGAAAATAACAGTATGCTCCGTGCTGTGCAGGCTTTCAACGCCCGTAATTTCTATAACAGGGGTTGAGGCGCCGCTGATTTTTGCGCCTGCGCTGTTCAGGAAATTCGCCAAATCTTCAATTTCAGGCTCACGGGCAGCATTTATTATTGTTGTTTTTCCCCTTAGCAAAACCGAAGCAAGAATTGCATTTTCGGTTGCGCCAACGCTCGGAATCGGAAAAACAATCTTTGCCGCCTTTGCACAGGAATTGCTGCAACAGATATTGCTTCCGTCAAAGCGCAAATCATATCCGAGACTCTTAAGCGCTTTTATGTGCAGGTCGATAGGTCTTAAGCCTATTTCACACCCGCCCGGTAAAAACAAACAGGCATCGCCCGTCCTTCCAACAAGCGCACCGAGGAAAATAATCGAGCTCCTCATAGTTTTCATCATCGCCTCGTTAACCGAGCTTTTTGATATATCAGAGGAATCAATTATAAGGGTATTACCCTCTTTTTTAACCTTTGCGCCAAGGGATTCGAGAATATTAATACTCGATAAAACATCCGACAGCTCGGGGCAATTATGTATAACGCTTTTTCCGCTTATTAAAACAGAGCCTGCTAAAATCGGAAGAACACTGTTTTTTGCACCGTGAACAAATATCTCTCCGCCAAGCTCGGCTCCGCCGTTTATCTCTAAGTATTCCATCTTATCACCCTCTTCATATTATGACTGAGGGTGAAAAAAGGTTATTTAACAGTATTAAGTATCAGGCACCGATTATCCGAAACTGTTATTTCGCAAGTGAAATAATTATATCGGCAATCTTCTCCCTTGAATCGAGGATAGCCATAGCCTTTGCATTCTTTTCTATTTCAAAAAGGGTTTCTTTGTTTGAAAGAAGCTCATCAATCATTTCTCCAAGGCTCTGGGAGCTGAGATTCTTTTCCTCGATTATTCTTGCGGCGTTTCTGTTAACAAGCGCCATTGCATTATGGAACTGATGGTTTTCGGCAACATAGGGGGAAGGAATGAGTATTGAAGCCTTTCCCATTGCCTCAATTTCCGAAAGCGAGGATGCGCCCGCTCTGCCTATAACAAGGTCTGCGGCAGCCATACAGGTGTCCATATTATCAATATAGAGCCTAACTTCACAGCTACCCTTTCTTAAAACGTTTTCGCCTGCTTCCTCAAAGCCCTTTTCCTTGAAACGTTCAAGGTATTCCTTACCGTTTGTTCCAACGGAATGAATATGGTAGATATCGCCGCTCTCGCTGTTTTTAACGATAATATCAAACATTGCATCGTTGAGAGGAGCTGCGCCGAGTGAACCGCCGAAGGATAAAACAAGCTGAGCGTTTTCGGGTATGCTAAGCTCTTTTCTTGCCTCTTCCCTGTTTTTTCTGAGGATTTCACCTCTTACGGGAAGACCTGTTATAGCAGGCTCATTCCTGCATTCAAGATGCTTTTTTGCATCCTCAACGGTTAGCATAACTCTGTCAACTTTCTTTGCAAGCTGCTTATTTGTTATACCAGGAAAAGCATTCTGCTCATGAATACAGCAGGGCTTTCCGAGCTTAACAGCCTGATCAAGAACAGGACCTGAAACATAACCGCCAAAGCCAATAACAACATCGGGATTAAACTCAGTAATTATTTTTCTGCTGTCCTTCTCAGATTTAAGAAGCTTAAAAACAGTTTTGGCGTTATAAACAAGCGCCTGAGGATTAAGTGAACGTCTGAAGCCGTTTATCTCAATTGTTTTAAACGCAAAACCTGCAGCAGGAACAAGCCTTGCTTCCATATGGTCGGCTGTTCCGATAAACATAATCTCGCTGTCGGGATAGGTTTCCCTGATATACTGAGCAGTTGCAAGCGCAGGATTTATATGACCTGCTGTTCCGCCCGTTGCAAATAAAAATTTCATACGCTTTACCTTGTTTTATAAATCAATAATTTTGTCGTAGCTAAGCGATCCGACAATGCGAAACACAAAACGTGCAACGCAAAACTATACTTTTTTCTGATTCGATTTCCTCGATATTGAGAGAACTACTCCCATTTCAAACAGCAGCATCAGTATTGCCGTTCCTCCGTATGAGAAAAACGGGAGTGCGATACCCGTGTTGGGTATTGTATCTGTTACAACCAATATATTGAATATCGTCTGAACTGCAACCTGGCTTACAATTCCTATAACAATGAATGAAGCAAATCTATCCTTGCATTTAATTGCAATCTGAATGCCTCTCAGGAAAAGAAGCGCAAAAAGAAGAATTATAATTCCGGCTCCTACAAAACCGAGCTCCTCGCATACGATTGAAAAAATGAAGTCGTTCTGAGGCTCTGAAACATAGAGAAATTTTTGTTTTGAATTGCCAAGACCAACGCCGAATATTCCGCCCGATCCTATGGCATAGAGCGAGTTATTTGTTTGCCATCTCAATCCACGGGGGTCAAAATCCTTGTTGAGCCAAGCTTCAACTCTCTGACCCGCATAGTTCATAAGAACATCGGGATATAGAATAACAACTGCAACAAGCGCAACCATAACTCCAACGCCTATAATAAACAGCCTGTAGTCCGTTCCTGCGCAAAACATAATTGTTGCGCCGATGCAGAAAACAAGTATTGTGCAGGAAAGGTGGTGCTCCTTATAAATAAGTCCGCAGAAAAGCGCAATTATCATAAGCGGAATAACAATTCCGTGTATGGGATGC
>CAMYWU010000230.1 GCA_947302895.1 uncultured Clostridia bacterium
TATAAAAAAGATAAAGGCAGCAAAAAAGGTTTGCCTTATAAGCGATACCAATGTTATAAAGCTATACGGAAAAGCTGTTGAAGCTTCGCTTATTGAAAACGGATTTGAAGTTATAAAATATGTTTTTGAAGCGGGCGAGCAATCAAAAACAACCGAAAGCGTTGTTTCAATGGTTGAATTCATGGCTGAAAACGAAATGACCCGTGAGGATTTGGTTGTTGCGCTTGGCGGCGGAGTTTGCGGAGATATGGCGGGCTTTGCCTCTGCAATCTATCTCAGGGGAATTGATTTTGTTCAGATTCCAACCTCGCTGCTTGCTCAGGTTGATTCCTCGGTTGGCGGAAAAACAGCTGTTGATTTGCCCCAGGGCAAAAATCTCTGCGGCGCCTTTCATCAGCCGATATTGGTTTTAATAGACCCCGAAGTGCTTAAAACACTTACCTTCCATACCTTTTCAGACGGTATGGCTGAGGCAATAAAAATGGGCTGCATAAAAAGCGCTTCTCTTTTTGAAAAGATAGACAGAATGAATCTTAACGAGGAGCTTGAGGATATAATTTTTGAATGTGTTTCCCTTAAAGCGGGTGTTGTTGAAAGGGATGAAAAGGAACACGGCGAAAGAGCGCTCCTCAATTTCGGACATACCGCAGGCCACGCTATTGAAAAGCTCCATAATTTTGAAGGCATAACCCACGGCGAAGCGGTTGGCATAGGTATGCTTCTCATCTGTGAGGCGGGCGAGAAAAATGCCTTAACAAATCCCGGAACAAAGGAAAGAATAGAAGCTGTTTTAAAGAAATACGATTTAAGAACAGCTGATGAAAATTCGCTTGAGGATATCGTAAAGGCGATGAGCGCCGATAAAAAAAGAACCTCATCGGCAATCAAGTTTGTTTTTATCAGCGAAATTGGCAACGGCTATATTAAGCCGATTGAATATAAAAAAGTAGGCAAGTTATTCGGAGTTTAAAATGAGTTATGTTGAGTTAGAAAACTCAATACTTAAGGGCAGGGTTGAAATTCCTCCCTCAAAATCTGCGGCTCACAGAGCGCTTATATGCTCTTTTCTTTCGGGCGGCGGAAATGTTGAGGGGATTATCAACAGCGCCGATATGAAGGCAACTGTTGGCGCACTTGAAGTGCTTAAAAACGGAGATGAAACCATAAACTGTCTTGAATCGGGCTCAACGCTCAGATTTCTTATTCCCGTTGCTGCAGCGCTTGGAAAAAGCGTTTGCTTCACAGGCGATGGCAGACTTCCCGAAAGACCCATTGCCGAATATATTTCTCTTCTTGAAAGCCACGGCGTTAAGTGTAAATCAAACGGCTTTCTTCCCCTTGAAATAAGCGGAAAGCTTAAAGCGGGAAGATTTGAAATAAGGGGCGATATTTCTTCCCAGTATATAACGGGGTTGCTTCTTGCGCTCCCGATTTTAAAAGAGAGAAGTGAAATTGTTTTAACAACTGAGCTTCAGAGCAAGCCCTATGTTGATATGACAATCAAGGTTTTAAAGGATTATAATATCAATATTGAGGAAACTGAAAGCGGATATATAATCCCTGCAAATCAGAGCTTTGCTCCCTGTTCCTGCAAGGTTGAGGGCGATTGGTCGCAGGCGGCGTTTTTCCTCGCCGCAGGTGCAATAAACGGCGATATTGAGGTTTGCGGTCTTGATAACGCTTCAACCCAGGGTGATAAAGAAATTGTTAATATATTAAAGCGCTTTGGCGCTGATGTTGAGGTTGGAGAAGGCTATGTAAGAGCAAGAAAATCCGTTCTTCACTCAGCACAAATAGACGCTTCAGATATTCCCGATATGGTTCCTGCGCTTTCGGTTGTTGCGGCAAATGCGAAGGGCAAAACGGTTATTAATAACATTCAGAGGCTCCGACTCAAAGAGTCCGACAGGGTTGAAAGCATAGTTTCAAACCTGAAAAAAGCGGGCGTTAACGCATATTCGAACGAAACCTCTATTATAATTGAAGGCTCAGAAACTAAAGGCGCTCAGCTTTGCGGCTTTAACGACCACAGAATTGTTATGGCGTTTTCTGTTCTGGCGCTTAATGCAAAAGGAAAAACCGTAATATCGGATGCTCAGAGCATAAACAAATCCTATCCCCGATTCTTTGAGGATTATAATTTGTTAGGAGGAAGGGCAAATGTCATCGATAATAGGAAATAATATCAGGCTTTCTGTTTTCGGCGAAAGCCATTCGCAGGGTATAGGCTGTGTTATAGACGGTCTTCCTGCAGGAATAAAGCTTGATTTAAACAGAATAAACAGCGAAATGGCAAGACGTGCTCCGGGTAAGGATAAAACCTCAACTCAGCGCAAAGAAGCTGATATTCCGCAGATACTTTCGGGTGTTCTCGACGGAATAACAACGGGCGCACCCCTTGCAGTTCTTATTGAAAATACAAATACCAAAAGTTCGGATTATAAAAACCTTGAATTTATTCCCCGTCCGAGCCACAGCGATTATCCCGCATTTGTTAAATACGGCGGTAATAACGATATTCGCGGCGGCGGTCATTTCTCGGCAAGGCTTACTGCGCCGATAGTTTTTGCAGGCGCAATTGCAAAACAGCTCTTAGCCGAAAAGGGAATAGCTATAGGCGCTCATATAAAAAGAATCGGCGCTGTTTGCGATGAGTGCTTTGATTATAATAATATCAGCAGCGAGCTCCTTTCTTCACTTTCGTCAAAGAACTTTTCGGTTATTGATGAAAGCGCCGAAGAAAAAATGAGAGCCGAAATTGAGAAATACCGCCTTGATGGCAACAGCGTAGGCGGCGAAATTGAATGCGCTGCAACAGGCGTGCCCGTTGGAATTGGAGCCAATATTTTTGATAC
>CAMYWU010000231.1 GCA_947302895.1 uncultured Clostridia bacterium
AATTGGTTTTAGCAATAAGACCGGGAGCAAGCTCGAAATAATCATAATAGAAGCCTCTCCAGTCGAAATACTCATCCAAATCATAAGCAAAGAAAATGAGCGGCTTTTCAAACAAGCTGTATTCAAATACAAGCGAGGAATAGTCGGAAATACAAATATCCGAAACACAAAGCAGCTCCTCTATGCTGAGAATACTGCCAACATCCATTGCAAAATCCTTATATGCCTCAGGAATCGGAGGCGGCATTTTTACAATCGGATGATGCTTGAAAAGAAGAATGTATTCATCTCCGAATGCCTCATAAAACATTTTGATATTGAGCATTTCGGGAGTTGTTGCTCTTGCAACTCTGCCCCTGAAGGTTGGAGCGTAAAGGATAATCTTTTTATCCTTAGCCTGAGGAATGATTTCATAAACATGCCTGTATGCATCATTAATGAATTCCTCATCATAGAAAACATCGGTTCTGCTTGAGCCGGTTGCCTGAACAATATCGGAATCCTCGGGAAGATGCATAGCCTCTTTATATGCCCAGATAACCTCGGGAGAGCTTACTGTAACAAGGCTGTAGTTCTTATTAAACGGATGGCGCAGCTGTTCTTTTCTTCCTGCTCCGAAAATCAAATCGGCAGTTGAAAAGCCGAATTTTTTAAATGCGCCGCAGCCGTGCCAAAGCTGAATAACCTTTGTTTCAGGTCTGAGGGGAATTGCGGAAATCGCATTTGAGCCCTCGTCGAGAAAAACATATTTAGCAGTTGCAATATCCTCAACAGCATTGATAACCCTTTTTGCGTATTCATCTCTTAAAACGCTGTTGTTTAAAAGAAAATGAGTATGAATGGTGTAGTCGTAATTGTTCAAAAGCTCATCAAAAACAACCTGAAAGCTGTTTGTTAGCGATGGAAGTCTGATTTCAACAAAAACAATTTTATTTTCATCAATGGGCTGCTTTGCAGCTTTTTTATATGCCTTATCATGAAGCTTATGGTTTAATCGCCTTGTTCCGATGTTCTTTATTCCCTTGCTGAAAAACCGGGATAATAAAAGAAAGAAGTTAAGAATCATTCGCTTAACCTTATAACTTAAGGATTTTTTATTACCTGAGATTTCATAATCCTGTATTAAATCATTATTCTGCATATTATCCCTTCCTTTCGGATAAATCATTTAATATTTTATCTGCAATTCTCTTTGAGGATTTACCGTCAAGAGAATCGAAAAACTTATTTTTGAAATCATTTATTTTTTCTGCTTCAAAGTCTTTTTCTTTAATGGAATTAATGAGTTCATCACTTGATTGAACTATTTTTCCCGGAACAAAGCCTTTAAATTCATAGTAAAAATCCCTGCTTGAAATATATTCCTCCAAATCGTATGCATAAAACAGCATTGGAATATTAAGCAGCGAAGCTTCAAAAATAACGCTTGAATAATCGGTTATGAGTAAATCCGTTATAAAGAGCAAATCATTAAGCTCCTCTTCATCGGATAAATCGATAATGAAATCACTGTATTCTTTGCTGATTTCAAACCTTTCCTTACAAAATGGATGAAGCTTTATTATTATTGCATATTCACCGCCAAGGCTATTATAAACCTGCTCGGGAGAGAACTTATCAAGCGGATAAAAAGCGCTCATCTGGCCGTTGCCCCTGAAGGTCGGCGCAAAAAGAATTATCTTTTTGTCCTTTAACTGAGGATGCTTTTTATAAAACTTTTCTTTAACATCCTCTGCGTATTCCCCGTTCATAAAAACATCGGTTCTCGGAATACCCGTTGCGGCAATGCATTCATCGCTAAGTCCAAAGCCCTCGGCATAGTGCTTTGCAATTTCCCGGGAGCTTACTATCGCACAGTCATACATTCTGTGGCTGACATCCTTCTGCCTTGGAGCAAAGCTTTTTCCAAGCCTTGAAAAACCGAAGGTTTTAAATGCACCGCAGGCGTGCCAAAGCTGGTAAAGCTTAACGCCCTCACGCTTATTAACCGTATTCAGTAGTCTGAAATAATCATCAACCACAACAACCCTTGAGGTTGCATAGAGGTATAAAAACCTTTTTATAATGCTGATTTTTTTATGTCCGTTCGGATCGGAATAAAGAAGGAACTGAAAATCGATATCGCTTCTTTCCTTCAAAAGCTGATAAACGCAATCAAGATTGCCCCCCATTTCGTTTCTTCTGCACGACATAAAGGATATCCTGTTTTGTTTAACAGCATTTTTTCTGCAAAGCGATTTATAGTATCGTCTGAAAGCAAAAATCAAAGGCTTTCTTATAATTTCAACAATATCTGCACGGGAATATTTCTTTTTCAGAATCCCTGAAATACTGAGCTTTTTCTTGGTTTTTAAAGGCTTAATAAAAGCGCAATTATTATCAAAGTCAAAGGAAACAAGCTCTTTTCTTTCAATCTGCGCATTTTCGCTAATGCTGATTGGAACGCCTATATATTCCTCATCGCCATAATAAATATCAAATCTTATTTTGATATCCGAGCTGCTTTGCTTGTTATAAAACAGCGTGTCTATAAGATATTCATAGCTGCATTCAACAGCGCAGCTTTCGCCGTCATTTTGTTTAGCATATTCCTTTATCGGCAGGGGCATTCTTCTTGTTGTTTTATCCTGCTCGAAAAAAACCTTTGCTTTTGGAGAGGCAACCTCAGAATTATAATCGCAGTTAAAGGTAACCGATAAGCAAAGCTTATTTTCATTAATAACAAATCTGTTTATGACCACTGTGCAATCAAACATAACAGCCTACCGCCGACACAATTAATTTATAAAGTATTATATCATATTATTATTATAAAATCAATAAAAGTGTATGAATACAATACGGTATAAAAGCC
>CAMYWU010000232.1 GCA_947302895.1 uncultured Clostridia bacterium
GGTTTGCTGTTAATAAGCCCATGTGCAAAAATCGGAAAGTATTTCAATGTTCATCAGGGCTGCAATATCGGAACTAATACAAAGGGAAATGACGCTCCGATAATCGGAGATAATGTTTTCTTCGGTCCCGGTGCAAAAGCATACGGGGATATAACGATTGCAGATAATATTGCCATTGCGGCAGGCTCGGTTGTTACGCATTCGTTTACCACACCTGATGTTACCCTGGGCGGTATGCCTGCGAAGGTTATTAATCCCAATAAGGGCAATCCTTTCAGCACAAACCTTTAATCAGAATAAAAAATAAAAGCTGTTTCAATGAAACAGCTTTTTATTTTTGCCTTTTATTCCTCGGTTGAAGGAGGCTGATTATCTGTATCAACAGGGGTTTCAACTTGCTGATATGTGGAGTCAACAGACTGATTGTTTTCCTGCTGGATAGGTGTCTGCTGAACAGAAGCCTGAGGAGCAGGAGCAGGAATATTATAGCCGCCCTGCTGCTGAGCATTTGCATAAACAATAGCAACCTTTTCGCCCTCTGTCATAAAATCAGCTTCGCTCATAGCGCCGAGCTGGAAAGCACGGATTTTAAAGTTTTCATAGTAGAGAGCCTTTGTTGTGTACTGATAGGGAAGAACATAAATGCCAACAAGACCTAAGGTTAATCCTGTAAGGATATCCCAACCGATGAAGCTAAGGTCGAGAACAAAGAGCTCGCCCTTATGACCGTCGGTCATCTTCTTGCTGATATTAACCGCTTCCTTCCATGAAAGCTCGGGCTTTTCAGCCATAATGAAATTAACAAAATATATTTTGTAGTAATAAACAATACCGGGGATGATGAAAAGCAGCGACCAAAGAACTGTGAAAATACTTGTAAGAAGATTAAGAAGGAATTTATTCCAGTAGTTCTTATCAAAGGTCTTGCTAAAAACATAGCTGAACTCTTCGTTCCAGCTCATATTCTTGCCCTTTATGAGCGAGTAGAAAACGCCTGCAAGAGTTATTGCAAGGGGTGCAAGGAAAAGTGAAACCATTCCCATAAGACCTGAAAATGTTGAAGCAATACCGCTGAAAATGCTCTTTTTGTAGGGTGATATAACCTCGGGCTCATCATCAAAGAAATCGTCTATATCAAACTCGTTGATATCGCCGTCTTCGGCAAAGTCGCCCAAACCGAATTCATCAAAATCACTTTGTGCATCATCAATGCCCTGCGAATATTTCTCACCGAATTCATCCGCTGCGTTTGAAGCGCTGTTTATGCCCGTGGCAAAGCCCGTTGCTCCGCCCGTTAATACCGTTACAACAAAAATGATTACAAAGAATTTAAAAACGTTGCCTTTTATTAGCTGCTTTGCCTGGGATTTAATGAGTGATCTGTCGAGATTCATAATAATTCCTCCTGAAACTTATTAAAATTCTAATTTTTTCTCTATGAAGCTTTCAAGCTCGTCAATTGGAAGGCGAACCTGCTCCATAGTGTCTCTGTCTCGAACTGTTACACAGTTATCTTCAAGTGAATCAAAGTCGAAGGTGATGCAATACGGAGTTCCGATTTCATCCTGACGGCGATAACGCTTGCCTATTGAGCCTGCATCGTCGTAATCCACATTGAATTTCTTTGAAAGCTTATCAAAAACTTCCTCAGCCTGTTCACCGAGCTTCTTTGAAAGCGGAAGAACTGCCGCCTTGAAGGGAGCAAGAACAGGATGGAAATGCATAACAACTCTTGTATCGTTTTTCTCTTCGTCAAGAACCTCTTCATCATATGCCTCGCATAAAACTGCAAGGAAGAGTCTTTCAACACCGAGAGATGGCTCGATAACATAGGGGATGTATTTTGAATTGGTTGTCTGATCGAAATATTCAAGGGTTTTGCCCGAAACATTGATATGCTGGGTTAAATCATAATCAGTTCTGTCGGCAATGCCCCAGAGCTCGCCCCAGCCAAACGGGAAGAGATATTCAAAGTCGGTTGTTGCCTTTGAATAGAAGGAAAGCTCCTCGGGGTCGTGGTCACGAAGACGAAGATTCTTTTCGCTTATGCCAAGCGAATAAAGCCAATCACGGCAGAAGCCTCTCCAGTATGCAAACCATTCAAGGTCCGTTCCCGGCTCGCAGAAGAATTCAAGCTCCATCTGCTCAAACTCACGAACACGGAAGATGAACTTACCGGGAGTGATTTCATTTCTGAAAGATTTACCTATCTGAGCAACGCCGAAGGGAATCTTCTTTCTTGTTGTTCTCTGAATATTTGCAAAGTTTACAAAAATACCCTGAGCAGTTTCGGGACGGAGATAAATCTCATCCTTTGTATCCTCTGTTACACCCTGGAAGGTTTTAAACATAAGGTTGAACTGGCGGATATCTGTGAAATTATGGGAGCCGCAATTCGGACAGGGAATATTCTTTTCCTTAATATAGTTGCTCATTTCCTCATTGCTCCAGCCGGCAACATTTGTTCCGTCGAAATTTTCAATGAGGTCGTCCGCTCTGTGGCGTGTTTTACAATCGCAGCAATCCATAAGCGGGTCTGAAAATCCACCGAGATGTCCCGAAGCAATCCAGGTTTGCGGATTCATAAGAATTGCAGAATCAAGCCCAACATTGAGCTTGTTTTCCTGAATGAACTTTCTTCTCCACGCTGCTTTGATATTTGTTTTAAGCTCAACGCCAAGCGGACCGTAGTCCCATGTGTTTGCAAGTCCGCCGTAGATTTCGCTTCCGGGATAAACGAAACCCCTGCCCTTGCAAAGCGCAACTATTGCGTCGAGCGTTTTTTGTGTATTTTCCATTAGTTATACCTCCATAGTATTCTGGAAATATTATACTATCTAATAT
>CAMYWU010000233.1 GCA_947302895.1 uncultured Clostridia bacterium
GATTTCACTTATTGTATTTTCAACCAAATTTAAGCTCCACGGCGAGCTTGCTGACAAGGTTCACAAATTCATCGTTGAAAAGAACAGCGAAGAAGAATAACTCCGTTCGCATTACGCATAAAATAAAAATCCCTGCACAAGCAGGGATTTTTTATTAAACCATAAACGAACGGATAACCTGTTCGCAGTCATTTGCATCCATAATCTTCGGAACTGGATAGCCCGGATTGCCTTCCTTGAGCGCACGGCTAACAAGGGTTTGCATAGCGGCATTCATTCTTCTTACCTCAGCTATGAAAGCCTTTCCCTTATCGGCAACACTCATATCGGGTGTTGTTATTCCGATTAAGTCTGCAAGCTTTGCAAGCTGGGGATAAGCGGCATCGCCATACCAATCAAGCACATACGGAAGAATAACCGCATTTGCAAGACCGTGGGGCGTTCCATAAAGACCGCCGAGGTTATGAGCAATTGCGTGAACATATCCAACAAACGCACGGGTAAACGCACATCCTGCAAGATATGAGCCCTTGAGCATATTGCCCCTTGCCTCCAAATCCTTTCCGTCAGCATACGCCTTTTCAAGATTAGCATGAATAAGCTTTGTTGCCTCCTCAGCATAGGCGATAGTTGACTTAGTATTGCTCTTTCCGATATAAGCCTCAACTGCGTGAGTTAATGCATCCATACCTGTTGTCGATGTTATGTGCGGCGGCAAACCTACGGTTAAAGCTGGGTCAAGCACCGCATATTTCGGACGAAGAGAGATATCATTGATAGCATTTTTCTCATGAGTTTCGGGATCGGTTACAACAGCAGCAACGGTTGTTTCCGAGCCTGTTCCTGCGGTTGTCGGAACTGCGAAGAACGGCGGAAGCTTTTTGAGAACCTTAAGGTAGCCACGCATATCACGAACGGACTGATTGGGCTTAACAACTCTTGCGCCGGCAGCCTTTGCGCAGTCCATTGGTGAACCGCCGCCGAATGCAATAATACCCTGACAGCCGTTTTGGATATAAATATCCTTACATTCTTCAATGTTCGGGATAGTTGGATTGGGCTGAACGCCGTCGTAAATAACGTATTCAATGCCTGTTTCATCAAGCTTTTCAAACATTGCATCAAGCAGATGAAGCCCCATAAGCCCTTTATCAGTTACAACAAGAACCTTGGTAATACCCTTGTCCTTGATAAACTCGGGAAGCTCTAAAACGCTGTTTGCGCCCTCAAGCAGCTCGGGCTCGGACCAATCCATTAAGCACATAGCAACCTTAAAAACGTTTTGATAAATTCTGTACCAAACTTTTTTTAAAGTCCAGAGCATATCGTTTCCTCCTTTGCAAAATTTTTCATATTTATTTTACAGTAAAACGCCCTTTTTTTCAATACTTATTTAATACATATTTAATTTAATCATTGTATAAATAATTATAGTTTGTTATAATTATTCTATGGAAGCCGTGTAAAGCACACGCAATTAATATAAAATGGATATAAACAAATTAACGGAGTTGATTATTATGTCAGAAAAAACCTGCCTTTTCGGAGAAGAATCGGTCTACAGAATCCCTGCGCTTATCAATACGAAAAACGCGCTCATTGCAGCCTGCAACAGAGAAACAAACGCCAACGACTACGGTTATATGGAGCTTGTTATCAGAAGAAGCGAGGATGGCGGTGAAAGTTGGAGCGATGTCAGTCTTATTGCTGCTCCCCCTGCAAGGGAAATCAGCGATAACCCCGAGGCTTCAAAATCAGCCTTTTTCATCGACCCCTGCCTTTGCGTTGCAGATAACGGAGATATTCTCCTGCTTGCAACCTTCTTCCCCGAATCAAAGGGAATTATGGATACCAAGCTTCTCGAAAAGAAAACAGCCTTTGCAGGCTTCGACGGAAATATGTATCCTATTATCTATGACCGCAACGGCAACTATTTTATTATTCTTGACGACGGAAAAATCATAACCTCCTCTAAATCAAAAACCCCCTTCCGCATTGAAGGGCTCGGCGAGCTTTATAAAGATGATGAATACTGCGGAAATATCTATCTTAACGGTGCTATGGGCAAATCAATGAGCGATGTTAAAACAACCTTTGGCGCACCGCTTAAAGCTCCTAAGAGAAGCTACATATTTATGTTTAAATCCTCCGACGGCGGCAAAACCTGGAGTGAGGGCAGGGATATAACAAAGGATATACTTGTTGAAAGCGACGGCTTCTTCCTTGGAATTGCACCAGGAAGCGCACTTAAAACAAAGAGCGGCAGACTAATTGTTCCGCTATACACACTCAAAAACACCGCTTGTATTTATTCCGATGATAACGGCGAAACCTGGCAGAGAAACAAGCGTTTTCCATACACCGATAATATTGATGAATGGAGCGCTGTTCAGGCTGAGGACGGAAGCATTTATTCCTTCGGCAGAGCCAAGAGCCTTGGTAAAACTCCTGTTTCGGTTTCAAAGGATAACGGCATAACCTGGGTTAAGGATAAAAAAGCCGATTTCAAAGCTCCCAAATGCCAGAAGAACGCAATCTGCATTGGAGACAAAATCTATGTTTCCCATCCCTCGGGTAAAATCAGAGAAAACGGCGTTATCTCAATCGGCGAATTTGTTTACGATAAAAAAGGAAATGTTAAGGGTATTAAATGGAGCAAGGATGATATCAGTATTAACGACGGCTTCTTTGCTTACTCCTGCCTTACAAAGCTTGATGATAACACGCTTGGCATTCTCTATGAGGACGCCCCCGATTCGCATATAGTATTTGAAAAAATAAAAATCAATTAACTATATATAAAGAAAAAATAAAGGTTTGCAAAAGCAAACCTTTA
>CAMYWU010000234.1 GCA_947302895.1 uncultured Clostridia bacterium
AAGCAAATCACAAATACTCCCTCAAATCGTTGCACATATTGCTTTCAAGATTAATAAGCTTTTTTGTTATTTCCCTTGATTTATCGTCTGCGCTCTTATACTGATTAAGGTATTTGCCGAGGGATTTAACGCCCATATTGCAGCCGTCCGTCATTAAATCTGCAATTGTTTCATCGCAGGGGGAAGCCATCATTTTCATATTTGTTTTAATGTAGCTCATACCCTTTGCCATCGGGTTCGGGTTTTTGCCCTCATCGCAATGCTCGTCGAGAAGTGCGCCAACCTCAATGCTTAAAACCTCGTGGCGGCGTTTGCATTCGTTCAGCATTTCACGGAATTTGCGGTTTTCAATATCGCAAACAACATCCTCAATTGATGAAATGCCCATTTTAATTCCCGCATCGCATTCCCTGAGAAGCTTAACGGTATCTCCGTCTTTGCCGACTTTTTGTTTCATAAAATCAAATCCTTTACATTATTTTCTAATAGTATGAGCAAAAAATCGCAATAATAAACATAATAAAACACGCAAGCCCTCTTTGTTGCCTGCGTGCAAAAAAACAAGGGAATGAAAATCATTCCCTCAGTTTTTATTTATCCATTTTTTCCTTAACTTTATTTATAACCTCGCCAACGAGCTTTGAGGAAAGAACCTTTTTATAGGTTGTATCAACAATTTCAGGATGCCAGATTTCAACGAAGCCGAGAATGGGAGAGTTTTTAACTCTGTATTTCTGTCTCGGGGTTTCGCTTTCAAGCGCTTTCATAACTGCGTCAACAAGGTATTTGGGGTCGTTAGCCATCTTGAGCTCGATATCCATCATAACCCTCATTTTATCAAGAACATCGTCATACATTGTTGTGCTGTTTGAAAGGCGCTCAAATGATTTTGCTGTTGAGCCGTGCATTGCGGTTTTGAATGAACCAGGCTGAATTTTAATAACGGGAACGTCAACAAACATAAGCTCACGTCTTAATGAATCATTATATGCCTCAACTGCATATTTTGAAAGGGTATAGGGTCCGTTGAAGGGCTGCGGAGTCATCCAGCCGCATTCCGAGGAGCAGTTGATAATTCTGCCCTTTGCCTTTTTGATGAGGGGGAAGAAGGTTTTATTCATTCTAACCATTCCCATAAGATTAACCTCAATCATATCGGAAACTATATCGATATTGCCCTCAACAAGGGATGACATCTGCTGAACGCCTGAGAAGTTGATTATTGCATCGAGTCTGTCGGTAACGTTTGTAACCTCCTCGTATGCAGCATCAATGCTATCCTGTTTTGTAACATCAACGCAAAGCGGATGAACATAGGTTGTGTTTCTTAGCTCATCAAGAGCTTTTTCGTTTCTGCCGCATGCAAAAACATACCATCCGCTTTCGGAAACTCTTTTAGCTATTTCCTTTCCGAGACCGCTTGTTGCGCCTGTAACAAGAGCATATTTCATAAAAAGACCTCCAAATATAGTTAATTAACATAATATATTATATCAAAAATGCATTTTTTGTGCAATAGTCTATTATTTCTTCCTCAACGCAAAAACAAGCCAGCCGTTGTTTTCACGTCTTTCAATAACCTCAAAGCCGTTTTCAGCAAAGGAGGATAAAACATCGCTTTCACGGTTTTCGATAATTCCGCCCGTAATATATACGCCGTTATCATCAAGAAAAGCGCCAACCTCGCTGTTGAATTTTATGATAATATCGGCAACAATATTTGCAACAACGATATCAAATTTGCCGCTGACCTTATCCGAAAGATCGCCTTTAATAAACTTTATTTTGCTTTCGTCAAAGCCGTTTTCCTCGGCGTTTTTGCAGGCGGTTTTAACTGCGAGAGAATCAATATCAACGCCAAGCGCATTTTCTGCGCCGAGCAGAAGGGATGCAATTGAAAGTATTCCGCTTCCGCAGCCGATATCAAGAACGCTTTCGCCGCCCTTGATATAGTCCTCAAGGGTTTCAAGGCAAAGCTTGGTTGTCGGGTGGGAGCCTGTTCCGAAGGCAAGCCCCGGCTCAATGTTTAATACGCTTCTGCCCTCGGGGTCAAATTCGTTTTCCCATAGCGGACGAATAAGGAGCTTTTTGCCAATCGGCATTGCGTGGTAATATTTTTTCCAGTTGTTTTGCCAATCCTCTGTTAAGCAATCGGCAATTTCGATTTCATAGCCGCTTATATCGGAGCAATCAAAACGCTCACGAATAAACGAAACGGCTTCCATAGGATTTTCGTGGGGATTGATATAAACGTGAATAATGCCCTGATTTCTGTTTTTCTGAAGCAGGTTTTCTTCAATCAAATCGATATGTGCGATTTCGTTTATTTCCTCTTCAAGCGCAGAATAATCCTCAATATATATTCCGTAGGGAACAACCATATTGGCAATGTTTCCTGCGGCTTCAATATCTTTTGAGCTAACGCTTATTCTGATTTCTGTCCATTTTTCTTCGCTAACAGCATTGGTCATTCCCATTTTATGCATCCTCTTCGGTGTAAAAATTAACTTCGTGGTTTGCCTGGCTCAAGCCGTGGTTGTATAGCTTTCTGTTATCAAGCGCCCAGACTCTGTCCGTAAAGGCTTTTGGTTCAACCTTTGAAACAGCGTCGTTTATTTCAAAAATAGTTGCATCAAGCGCATCAAGCGAGGAGAGGATAACAGCTTCAAGAAACATCGGACGAACGGGTGAGCCGAATTCGGGAACACCGTGGTGGGAAAGAATCATATGCTCAAGCAGCGCAGTTTCCTCGCATTCAATATCGAGTTCCTTTGC
>CAMYWU010000235.1 GCA_947302895.1 uncultured Clostridia bacterium
TATTATAAGATTGTCAAGAGGAAATTAGACAGAAATATGATTTTTGGTATAATTTGTGAATTTAATCCCCTTCACGAAGGGCATAAACATCTTATTAACAGTGTAAAAAAAGATAATAACGCACTTATTTGCGCCATGAGCGGCAATTTTGTTCAGCGAGGCGAATTTGCCGTTTACGATAAGTTTGAGAGGGCAAAGGCTGCAATAGACGCAGGAGCGGACCTTGTTATTCCAAGCGTTTGCTCAACTCTTTCGGCTCAGGGCTTTGCAAAGGCAGGCGTTGATATTCTTGAAGCAACGGGAGTCTGCGAGGCAATCGCTTTTGGCGCTGAATGCGATGATATCAAAGAACTGAAAAGAGTTGCAAACGATATAAAGGAAAAGGATGAGCTGATAAAAAAAGAGCTTGAAAAAGGCGTTTCATATCCTAAGGCAAGGCAGAATGTAATAAATTCTCCCATTCTTGAGGGCGCAAACAACATTCTTGCAATAGAATATATCTCCCAGACCTCCCTTCCCTGTGTGGCAATTAAAAGAATCGGAATGGGGCACGACAGCGAGGATGAGCATTATTCCTCGAGCGAAATAAGAAAGCGTCTTCCTCTTGATGAAATATGCTCTATGAAGAACTGCGAAAAGGCTATTCTGTATAAGTTAAGAACAATGAGAAAAGAGGATTTTCTTGAAATAGATGATGTTTGCGAAGGACTTGAAAACAGAATTATTTCAGCAGTTAAAACGGCAAGAAGTCTTGATGAGCTTTATGATTTGATAAAAACAAAGAGATACACCCATTCAAGAATAAGAAGAATTATTCTCAGGGCATATCTCGGAATAACAAAGGATATGCAAAAAGAGCCGCAGTATTTAAGAATACTCGCTTTTAATGAGAAGGGCGCTGAAATCCTTTCACAGATGAAAAAAAGCGCTTTACTTCCCGTTATAACAAAATACAGCGAAGCAAAGGCGCAGGAGAAAGATATTCAATTGCTTTTCGAGCAGGAGGCATATTTTACGGATATTTATAACTTAGGATTTAAAATTCCGCACCCCTGCCAAACAGAGAAAACAGATAAAAATAATTAATTTTTTTTATGCTATCTTCATTTTTATTAAAACTATTTATCAATCTCTCTGCTGATTTTTTATGCGAACCTTCCGCTATTTAGAATCCGCCGCCTTCATCATTAATATCGTACTCATCATAATTACCAAGGTCGTCATCGGTTTTATTACTGAGAACGCCTGTTGCAATCGGAATATCTAAAAAGCGAGTTACTTCCCACTGAGCATCTTTAAATTCTGCTTTTCTCATAACTATCGCTCTCCTATCAATGAAATATTATAGCATACGTTTTCCGGCATTTCAAGCCCTAATTTTAACTATTTCCAGCTGTGAATAATTGAAGGATCTGCAAAAATTTCGTCAAGTCTCTGGAAGAACGGAACCATATCGCCGTAGTCAAGCGCTCTATGGTCCATTGCAACGGTTAAAGGCATTGTGTAGCCGATATAAATCTCTTCCTCGCCGTTTTCATTTGTTCTGATAAGAGGCTTTTTCTGGGTTGCATTAATAGCAAATGCTGTAACCTGCGGAGGAATGATTTCAAGAAGAGCACACGAACCTCTGAAAGGACGATAGATTGAGCCGAGATTTGTTATTGTTGTTGTTCCCTGCTCGATATCGTGCTTTGTAAGTCTCTCTGTTTCGGGAATTGCATAGTATTCCTTCTTTGCTTTACCCGAAAGGGTTTTAACCTTATGCTTTCCTGTTTTTGAGCCATAAAGTCTGTTTACTGTCTGAGCAATTTTTCCATGCTTAAGAGCTGTTAAGGTGTTATCAAGAGAAACCTCAAACATCACCTCGTTTAAATCGGTGTTCTTTGCTCTGCGAGCTGAATCGTTGATAGCAGCGGTCATCTCGCTCATGGTTTTATTGCCCATATCGTGCATATTAATTGTCATCATTTCGCCGTTTGGCAAAACCATGGGCATTGAAACATCAATATGGTCGTATGTTTTAAGGCAGCCTCTCACAAGTCTTCTGTTAAACTCAAGATGTGCATTAAGCTTCGGAGCAGCCTTAAGACCTTCGCAAATAATTTTAATCATAACCGTGTTGATGGTTATTTTTTTGGATTTATCCGTGTTGCCCTCATTGAGCTTCTTATATTCCTTTAAAAACTCTGTTACGTCCGGTTCATAGGTTAAGGTTGCATGAGGAATCTGCTCCCAGCTTTCGGATGTCATATTTGAAACAATTTTTCTCGCAATACCAAAATGGTGCTCGCCTGTTAATGCCATAAGTTTTCCTCCGTTGATAAAAATTTAACAAATTTATTATATCATAAAACTTTTTACTAATCAATCATTTTTAATTAAACGGGCAATTAATAGATATTAGTCCTTTGTTTTTCTCTCTTCACGGATTTCTTTTTTCTCTCCCAATTGCTCCTTGCGTTCCTTTAAATTCTCAACAAATTGTCCAACACGCTCGTTTCTGTGTTCTCTGTGTTGTTCAAGCTTTTCCTTGGAACGCTCCTTTATTACGGTTGTAAAGTCCGATATATCCTCTTTGGTAAACGGCTCTTCCTTAAATCGCTTTTTATATTCAAGAATAAGGTGGGGTCTGAAGGCAGGATGAGCAATCATAATAAGCGCCTTTGCTCTTTCTTTAAGAGTTTTTCCCTTGAGCTGAGCAATTCCGTATTCTGTAACAACATAGTTAACATCGTTTCTCGGAGTTGTTACAGCGCTTCCCTCTGTTAT
>CAMYWU010000236.1 GCA_947302895.1 uncultured Clostridia bacterium
GTATCACCGATATGAAAAAGGTATTAGAGATATACCGTCAGATGTTTTGATTGAGCTTGCAAAGCTATACGATGTCAGCATTGATTATATTCTCGGTCAGACCGATAATCCAAAACGAAACAAATAAAGCAGTATCACGAAAATCGTGATACTGCTTTTTCATATGAATACTATACGGAGAGGATAAAATCGCACAGGGGTCTGTCCCCTGTGCGACACAAAGGGGACACACCTCGGGGACACACCTCCGAACGTATCTCAAATATAAATGCAGTTTGGAGAGGAATGTCCCCGTTTGTTCTTGGGAACGCACACAAAAAAATGACTAAAGGGGTCTGACCCCTTTAGTCATTTTCCGTAAATCTAGGATAAATTTATCCTATTTTTTATTCAAAACTGAACCAATTGATGTTGAGGTCGCTCCAGGAGGTGTCGTAGGTTATAAATATGCTGTGAATACCTTCGGTTTTCTTTATTTCATAATCAAAGGTTTTATATTCGCTCCAGCCGCCCGTATCCTCGCCGCCGAGGGTTGCGATAATCTTTCCGTCGGGTGAATCAAGGCGAACGTTGCATTTCTGGCCGCTACCTGCAAGGCGTGCGGTTATTTTTGATTTGCCGTTTCCGAAATCAACTGCGCCGTAGCAAACCCAGTCGCCCTCGCCAACATAGCCGAGGTTTTTGCCGCCCTCTGCGCACTCCTCCGAACGAACGCTTCCGCTTTGCATATCGAAATCCTCTGCTTCAATCTGAGAAGCGGTTGAAATCTCTTTACAGAATTTGAATCTTTCTATCTTAACGCCGGCACTGATATCAAAGCTGACTTTCTGAGTTCCCTTTTCAGCCCAAACAGGAACGCAGGCAACCTGTGTTTTATTGTTCTTAGTTTTTTTAACACTTATTGTATACGGTCTGTCATTGTCGCCGATGTAAGCGCTGACGCTTCCCTTCTTTTCGCCGGAAACTTCGGCAAGAAGATAGCCTTCCTCTCCCGTGAAAGCAAGGTTGAATTCCTTGCTGTCGCCTGCCTGAATAATCTCACTTGCAGATTTGATAAGCTCGGGAATTTTGCCGTCTTTGAAGCTTACTTCAACAGCGCAGGCACCCTCAATTTCTTTCGGAAGGTTTATTTCAAGAGCGCTGTCGCTCTGAATCCAATCAAGCTCAATGCGTCCCTTGCCGTTGATAAGGCAAATCTTATCAACGTTTGTTGCATCCCAGTTATTCTTGCCAAGCGTTTTAACGCTAATTTTATTGTTTTCAGGAGTTCCGAGAGCGGAGATATAGAGCTTCTTGCCATCCTTGCTCTTTGTGAAACGGATATCGCTTCCCGTATACTGATATGTGTCGCCGCTGTTTTCGGTTTTGCCCTCGCCGTAAACCTCCCAGGGTCTTGTTGCATAGATTGCATCGCCGTATGTATCAAGCCATTTGCCGATTGTTCTCAGAACACTTTCTGCCTCTTCGGGAATTGTTCCGTCCGCCTTAGGACCGATATTGAGAAGCAGGTTTCCGTTTTTGCTTACGATATCAATAAGCGCAGTTATAAATTCCTCGCCGCTGCGGTATTCCTCATTGGTTATATATCCCCAGCTCTTTGCGCCAACCGAGGTATCGGTTTGCCATGCAATCGGGTTAATCGCACCGAGCGCCTCCCGCTCCTTATCAAGAACAGCAATATCGGGAGTAAACGCCTCGTGCTTATAGTTGCAAACAACGCCCTCGCAGCCTTCCCAGCTCTTTGAAAGCTCATAGTAGTTTTGAAGCATTAAATAGCGGTTTGCATTCTCATACATATTGAGCTCTTTATTCTGCAAATCAAAATCATAATAAATCAAATCGGGCTGATATTTATTAATGATTTCCATTGATATTGCATACCATTTTTCAATATGCTCCTTTGTTTTGCTTCCGCCAGTTCCGTAGAGCTCGGCATATTCGGGGTCGGTTAAATCGCCGCCCTTTGCCTTTGTTTCATCAAAGAACCAATCGTTCTCAACAAAGTGGTTTGAAATACCAAGTTTTATATCTCTTTCCTTAAGCGCCTTTTTAAGCTCGCCGATATAATCAACGCCGGCGCCGTTTACGGAGTTATACGTTGTCTGAACATCGGAATCATAAAGCGCATAGGAATCGTGGTGAATGCCAACGGGAACAACGTATTTTGCTCCTGCATCCTCGAAAAGCTGAGCCCACTGCTCAGCCCCATTATTCTTTTGCCAGGTTGAAATACCTTTCAGAAAATCGGGAATGAAATCCTTATATCCAACCTTATCGGGACCGCCATAGGTTTTAAGATGATAATCATAAATAGTATCGCCGCCATAGGATTTTTCTTCGGGGATATACATCCAGTGGCCATACCATTCATCGCCGTATGCGGGAACGGAATAAACTCCGTAGTGAATAAAAATACCGAATTTTGCGTCCCTGAACCATTCGGGAACCTCGTATTCTATTTCCGGAACCTTCAATTCTTCTGCCTCCTCTGTTTTCTTACATCCTGAAAAACACGCAAAAATCAATAACGCTGCCAGAAACAGCGCCGCTGTTCTTTTCAAAATGCTTCCCCCTTTTAGAATAAAGCTTTATTATCAATTATATTCTTAGCCGCTGTGCAGCCGGGACAATTGCAATAAACTGCGCCGTTTGCCTTAGCCTGCTTTGCAGCCTCGAGCTTTTCCTTTGCGATTTCGGCGCCGAAAATCTTTATTCCCATTTCGCTTCCGAAAAACTCAATTGTTCCGTCTATAAAGCAGA
>CAMYWU010000237.1 GCA_947302895.1 uncultured Clostridia bacterium
AGCTCTCTTTCGCTCTTAATCTGAGGTCTGTCGGGCTCGGTGAAATAGTTAAGGAATTTCTTAGGAGCAGAGGGAAGATTCAATTCCTGTGCTCTGCCTTCAAAATTATTCCAGATTTCAATCATTTCATCAATTTCAGGCTTCTTTTCAAAGTTTACAAAAACTGCGCCGAGATGGCCGTTTGAAACTGGAACCCTGATACACTGAGCAGTAAAGTTCGGTTTATCAGCTGAAACAATCTCTTTTCCTTCAATTTTACCCCAGAGCTTAAGAGGTTCTTTTTCACTCTTTTCCTCTTCGCCGCCAATATAGGGGATAACGTTATCAATCATTTCAGGCCAGGTTTCAAAGGTTTTGCCTGCGCCGCTGATTGCCTGATATGTGCAAACCAAAACATCCTTAACACCAAACTTCTCATGAAGAGGGAAGAGGGCGGGAACATATGACTGAAGAGAACAGTTTGACTTAACAGCAATAAAGCCTCTCTTTGTTTTGAGTCTTTCTCTCTGAGCAGGGATAATGTTGATGTGCTCTGCATTAAGCTCGGGTACTACCATAGGAACATCGCTTGTAAATCTATGAGCAGAGTTGTTTGAAACAACGGGGCATTCATGCTTTGCATATTCCTCTTCGAGCGCCTTGATTTCATCCTTTTTCATATTAACAGCGCAGAAAACAAAATCAACAAGCGAAGTAATCTTTTCAATATCTCCGGTTGCATCCATAACAACCATATCTTTATATTTGCTTGGAATATCGGAATCCATACACCATTTTGAACCAATGGCTTCCTGATATGTTTTGCCAGCGCTTCTTGAAGAAGCAGCAAGAACAACAACATCAAACCAGGGGTGCTCAGCTAAAAGAGTCATAAAGCGCTGACCAACCATTCCTGTTGCGCCAACTATTCCAACTTTATATTTTTTCATAGTTTTTTCTCCTTTGAACTTGTAATATTAATCAATATGCAATATAATATCTATCAATACACAATATTACCTATAAATTTATTATAAATATAATAAACTAATTGATTTTATATGTCAATTATACATTTTGGAGAATATTAATGAACACAGCCGACTTTTTCTATGAACTTCCACAAGAATTAATAGCCCAAACGCCGCTTGAACCGCGTGATTCTTCAAGGCTTATGGTGCTTGATAAAAACAGCGGTGAGGTTGAAAACAGAATATTCAGGGATATAGTTGATTATCTTGAAGAAGGCGACTGTCTTATTCTCAATAACACAAGGGTTATTCCTGCAAGAATATACGGCGTAAAGAAGGAAACAGGCGCTGTTGTTGAGTTCTTGTTATTGAAGCAAAGCGAAAACAATGTATGGGAATGCCTTTGCAAACCCGGCAAAAGAGCGAAAACAGGAACTCAGTTTGTGTTTGGCGAAGGCTTAGTTGAATGTGAGGTTATTGATGTAACTGAGGACGGAAACAGGATTATAAAATTCAACTGTGATAAAAGCGAAATATATAATGTTCTTGATAAAATAGGCAAAATGCCTTTGCCGCCATATATAACAGAGAAGCTGAAAAACGGTGAAAGATACCAAACAGTATATTCTAAGGAGCTTGGCTCTGCAGCTGCGCCAACAGCGGGCTTGCATTTCACCGATGAGCTTCTCACTAAAATAAAAGAAAAAGGCGTTAAAATTGGCTATGTAACACTCCACGTTGGGCTTGGAACCTTCAGACCTGTTAAGGTTGATGATGTTACTCAGCATAAAATGCACAGTGAATACTATCATTTGCCAATGGATACTGCCGATTTGATAAATGAGGTTAAGAAAAACGGTAAAAGAGTTATCTCAGTTGGAACAACGAGCACAAGAACTCTTGAAAGCGTTGCAAGCAAGTTTGGATGTATTAAAGAGGATGAGGATAATACAGAAATTTTCATTTATCCGGGATATGAATTTAAGGTTATTGATGCACAAATAACAAATTTTCATCTTCCCGAAAGCACATTAATAATGCTTATTTGCGCATTCGCAGGATATGATAATGTTATGAATGCATACAAGAAAGCCGTTGAAGAAAAATACAGATTCTTCTCCTTTGGAGATGCGATGCTGATTAAATAAGGAATATTTATGAGATTTACAGTTTTAAAAGAAGAAAACAAAGCAAGAAGAGCCGAGTTTGAAACAGTTCACGGAACTGTTCAGACGCCATGTTTTATGAACGTTGCAACCTCTGCAGCAATCAAGGGCGGTCTTTCAACAAGGGATTTAGAGGATGTCGGAGCGCAGATAATGCTTTGCAATACCTATCATCTTCATGTAAGACCTTCTGACGAGCTTGTTTACGATATGGGCGGACTCCATAAATTTACAAACTGGAACAGACCGATACTAACAGATTCGGGCGGTTTTCAGGTTTTTTCACTTGCCAAGTTAAACAAGATTACTGATGATGGAGTAACTTTTAACTCTCATATCGACGGAAGAAAAATCTTTATGGGACCCGAGGAAAGTATGCAAATTCAGTCAAATCTTGCATCAACAATTGCAATGGCGTTTGATGAATGTGTTGAAAATCCTGCAAAATATGAATATGCAAAAGAAGCTTGTTTAAGAACAATGCGCTGGCTTGAAAGATGCCAGAAGGAAATGCAGCGCCTTAATTCGCTTGAAACAACTATAAACAGGCAGCAGCTTCTTTTCGGAATAAATCAGGGCTGTACATATGATGATTTACGCATAGAGCATATGAAGGAAATTGCTAAGCTCGATTTA
>CAMYWU010000238.1 GCA_947302895.1 uncultured Clostridia bacterium
GCAAACATGTGCGCAAGAGCCGCATCCTGTACAGTCAAGTGCTGAAATAATAAGTGAATATTTAAGTCCTGTGTTCTTCGGAACTTTGAGGTCAACCATCTTTGTTCCTTCGGGAGCTGCAGCAGCCTCTGCATCATCAAGAGCAACGGGACGGATAACAGCGTGAGGGCAAACCATTGAACATCTGTTACACTGAGCGCACTTCTCAGCTTCCCATTCGGGAACGTTGATAGCAACGCCTCTCTTCTCGAATGCAGCCGAACCCTGAGGATAAACACCGTCTGCACTGTCGAGGAATGCTGAAACAGGAAGGTCATCACCGTGGAGTCTTCCAACGGGTTCAAGAATGTTCTTAACGAACTTCTTCATCTCTTCTCTGTCGGTTGCAACTTCAAGCTCTGCCTTTTTATCAACAGCATCTTTCCAGGAAGCAGGAACGTCAATCTTAACAACCTCCTGTGAACCTCTGTCGATACCGTTGCAGTTTGCGTTAACGATTGCCTCGCCCTTCTTTGAGAACTTAGCAACAACCTTTTCCTTCATATAGCCGATTGCTTCATCCTTGGGAATAATTCCGCTGATGGTGAAGAATGCTGACTGAAGAATTGTTGAAGCACGTCCGGGAAGACCAACTTCCTCTGCAATCTTGATACCGTTGATTGTGTAGAGATTGATATCGTTTTCAGCAATATATTTCTTCATTGCTGCGGGAAGGTTTGCATCGAGCTCTTCAGGGCTCCAGATGCAGTTAAGAAGGAATGTTCCGCCGGGAACAAGGTCCTGAACCATATCATACTTATTAACGTATGAAGGATTATGGCATGCAACGAAGTTTGCCTTATTGATGAGATATGTTGAGGTTATCGGAGATGAACCGAAACGAAGGTGGGATACTGTGATACCGCCTGATTTCTTTGAGTCATAGAAGAAATAACCCTGAGCATACATATCAGTATGGTCGCCGATAATCTTGATTGAGTCTTTGTTTGCACCAACTGTACCGTCCGAGCCAAGACCCCAGAACTTACAGGAAGTTGTTCCTACAGGAGTTGTATCGGGAGTTTCGGTAATCGGAAGTGAAAGATTAGTTACGTCGTCCTCGATTGAAAGAACAAACTCTTTCTTCGGCTCAGGAGCGTTCATATTAGCATAAACTGCGATAACGTGAGCAGGAAGAGTATCCTTTGAACCAAGACCGTATCTTCCGCCGAATACAGGAATCTGGTCAAACTTTGTTCCTCTGAGAGCTGCAACAACATCAAGGTAAAGCGGCTCGCCGAGTGAACCGGGCTCCTTAGTTCTGTCGATAACAGAAATGCTCTTAACGCTCTCGGGAAGAGCATTAACAAGGTGAGCAGCTGAGAAAGGTCTGTAAAGATGTACGCAAACCATACCAACCTTCTCGCCTCTTGCATTGAGGAAGTCAACGGTTTCTTTGATTGTATCGCAAACAGAACCCATAGCGATGATAACTCTGTCTGCATCGGGAGCTCCGTAGTAGTTGAAGAGCTGATAATCTGTTCCGAGTTTCTCGTTTACTTTGCCGAGATACATCTCGGTTGCAGCAACAGCGTCGTTGTAGTATCTGTTACAAGCCTCTCTGTGCTGGAAGAAGATATCGGAGTTTTCTGCAGAACCGCGAAGAACGGGGCGCTCAGGATTGAGAGCTCTCTTACGGAAATCTGCAACATCCTGCATATCAATTAATTCTTTAAGGTCATTATAATCCCAGGTTTCAATCTTCTGAACCTCGTGTGAGGTACGGAAACCGTCGAAGAAATGAAGGAAGGGAACGCGGCTCTTAAGAGTTGCAAGATGGGATACTGCACCGAGGTCCATAACCTCCTGTACATTTGCAGAACACATCATTGCGAAACCTGTCTGGCGGCAAGCCATAACGTCTGAATGGTCGCCGAAAATGTTGAGCGCATGAGTTGAAACGCAACGTGCTGAAACATGGATAACACTGGGGATAAGCTCACCGGCAATCTTATACATATTCGGAATCATAAGTAAAAGACCCTGGGATGCAGTGTATGTTGTTGTTAACGCACCTGCGGAAAGTGAACCGTGAACAGCACCTGCTGCGCCGGCTTCAGATTCAAGCTCTGCAACCTTAACAGTTTGTCCGAACAGGTTCTTTACTCCCTTTGCAGCCATAGCGTCTGTTTCCTCTGCCATGGGCGAAGAAGGAGTGATGGGATAGATAGCAGCAACTTCGGTAAACGCATAGCTAACGTGAGCCGCAGCGCTGTTACCATCCATGGTTTTCTTTGTTCTTGCCATTGGATTTTCCTCCTGAAAAAAAGATGTAAAATAACGTTATTAGTACACTTTTCAATATACCGTTTTGTATTATAACAAAAAACAATGTCAATTTCAATATTAATATAAAAAAATTAAGCGACTCTTACGAGCCGCCCAACATTATTTATCAGTTACATCCGCAACCGCAGTCGCTGTTGTTGCCAAGTCCTCCGCAGAGTAAGAGGATGATGATAAGGATAACGATCCAAGAAGTACCGTTGCAGCCACAACCATTGTTACAACCCATAACCAAACCTCCTTTCACATATTCTACAGCATACTATGAAAGAAAGGGGGTTTGTGTTACAAATTGAGCTTAGCGTTGTGCTTTATGCGTTATGCGTTATGCGTTGTGCGTTGTAGGGTCGCTGCGCTCCGATTTATAATTGTCCGAGCGCAGCGAGTAACCG
>CAMYWU010000239.1 GCA_947302895.1 uncultured Clostridia bacterium
TTTGTTTTTGTATAATTTGAATAATCGTATTCATCCGAGGCAAGCTCAATGTCGGAGGAATAATCCTCAGTTATTGCAACAGAGCCTTCCTTTCTCATATAGCTTGAAAAAACGCCCTGAGCATTTTTGCTGTATGCAATAATTGCCTTGCAAAGCTTTTTAAGCTCAGCAGGATGGGAGGTATAAGAAATTAATGTGCTTTCCTCCATTGCTATAACATCATCGCAGTATTCCTTTGCGGTATATGTTACAGTATCAATTTCTTCATTACTTTCGTTCAGGATTTTAACCGTAACGGGCTCTGCAATCTGAGCCGCTGCCTGAGCAACATCAATACGAACCTTGCCGTCGCCGTTTTTATTGCCGTCGAAGGTTTGGATATCCGAAACAATCTCAGACTTCTCCTGAGTGTTTCCGTTATTATATGAATAGCGGAATTTTGATGCTCCCCTGCTTTCATATGCAGCGGCATCAATATAGTAATGAGATACTATATTTTCGCCGACTGTAAGATTAACGCTGTTTTCGGGCTCTTCATTAGCAAATGAAACAGCCGCAAAACCGAAAACAACACTTATAATCATAATCAGCGATATAAGAAGAATTGAAATTTTTTTAGAGCTTTGCATTTTTTCTGTTCTCCTATAAATATAATTCATAAACATTATATAATATCGGCACGATGGGGCATCGTGCCAATTATTATCAAAATTATCTTGTTTTAACCTGGGTTAACTTGCTCCAGGAGGAATAATACTTTGTACCTTTAACAGTTTTATAAGTTCTAACGCGAACGTAATACTTCTTCTTCTTTTTAAGATTCTTGAAGGTCTTTGTAAGAACTGTGTTTTTTGATGAAGTATATGACTTTTTGTTTTTAGTAAATGCCTTATCGGTTGCAACCTGAACCTGGTAGCCGGTTGTTTTGGTTTTCTGCTTTTTCCAGGTTATCTTTAATTGCTTTGATTTCGGCTTTGTTACCTTTGAAATAGATGTTCCCTTAGGAATAATCTTAAAGGTTTTTGAAACAGAGCCCGTATAGTTTCCGGCGCCCTTGATAATTACAGTTGCAACGCCGATATTGGTGTTTGCTTTATATGAAAGAGTGTAATCAGTTCCCTTTTTCAAGGTTTTATTGGAATATTTTATAACAGGGCTCTGAGCGATTGCCTTACCTGTATAGGTTGCGTTTTTTATATTCGAAATGCTGCATTTTTTAATATCAACCTTTGGTATCGGTTTTGCAGCAGGATCTTCCCATTCATCAGAAATATCAACCGGATCAGTTTCCCAGGCATCATTTGCATAAACAGTTGAGCCAAAGAGCATAGAAGCGATTAAAACAATACAAATTATAGAAATAAATTTTTTCATTTAAATCATCCCATTTTTTAATAAGATTTTAAGGCGTAAGCCTGCAGTTTTAACTGCCGATACCAAAAGAATGAAAAAACATTCTTATGGTATCGGGATAATCGGAAGCTCATAGCTTTCCGAAGTTGATTCTTTTTCGGAATCCTTTTTGGTAGTTTTTTCTTTACCTGAACTTTTAGTAGTTTTTTCTTTACCTGAACTTTTGGTTGTTTCGTCGTCGATTTCATCAAGCGGAATAACAACTTCGCCCTCTCCGCCTGTAACAGTTTCAAGAGTTGCGGATTCTTTTCCGCCTGATTTATTAGTTGTTGAATTATCCTTGCCATTCTCCTTAACATCAGAGGATACCACCGTAGTGGTACCCTCATTCTGTTTGTTGTTATGAGAATTGCAAGCGCAAAAAATAATTGATAAACTAACAACTAATATAAGTGCTATTGCAATTTTTTTCATAACGCTTTTCCTTAATTAGCCGAATAAACTGCCGGCATCAACAGCATCGCCGTTCTTCATAGTATCCCAGTTATTATCAACACTTTCAAATGAAGCAGTTAAAACATCCTGAGATGCCATCTTAACAACCTTAAATTCAGGCTCATTATAATTATAATTCATCATTAATTAAGCCCTCCTTTATGCATTAGTGCCGAAATATCCAACGGCTTTGAGATAATAGTTACCGATTGCTTTACCAAGATCGCTGAGATTTGGATTAGCAATTGCTGCTTTAACCCAAGTAAGAGGTGTGAACTCAACAAAGCTTGCATTATAGTAGCTCTTTACAATAATCTTCTTGTTGAAGTCAACAATATCAATATTCTTAACCTGAAGTAAATATCTGCCATCTTGTTCAAGGTCTGCAATCTGAGCTGTGCCGATAGTGGAGCTAATTGCATTGTTTATGCTGTCAAGATGAGCTTCAAAAATATCAACATCTTTACCTGTTGAATCAATATAAAAACGAAGCTCGGGCTTTGATTTAGCAACATAAGAAACCTCAGTGAATGTTAAATCATAGTCAGGATTAATAAGGTTAGGACCATTAACACCAATAGCAGTGGCAGTTTCAGCATTGATAGCTTCTGTAGGATCAACTAACTGAGTAACATACTCGCTGTATGCACTTTCGTTATATGAGAAGTATTCAGAAGCAGCCTTACCGTAGTCAAGAGTTGCTATTGCAAGTTCTTTGAGCTGTCCGGTCTTAATACCGAAAGCATCAGGATCTGCATCTGCCATAGCGATAATTTCGTTACAGTAATCAGCAACTGAGGTTGAAACTTCTCTAATGAAGGTATCGCCTTCACCATAAACGGTT
>CAMYWU010000240.1 GCA_947302895.1 uncultured Clostridia bacterium
AAAGATGAGCTATGAAAGCGCTGTTCAGCTGAATCTTATCTTTGCAAAGGCTCATCTTGCCGATAAAATGAAGGCGCTAAAGCCGATTGTAAATACTGATGGCGAAATAAATCTTAAAAAAGCACGCCATCCCCTTATTGATAAAAACAGGGTTGTTCCCGTTGATATTTCGCTTGGCGAGGAATTCGATACACTTGTTATAACAGGTCCGAATACGGGCGGCAAAACCGTTTCCATCAAAACCATAGGTTTGCTTACTCTTATGACAATGTGCGGACTTTTAATTCCCGCCTCGGATAAATCAAAGATTTCTATTTTTGATAATATTTTGATTGATATCGGCGATGAGCAGAGCATAGACCAGAGCCTTTCAACCTTCTCTTCCCATATGACGAATATCATTGATATTATGGCTCAGGCAGACGAAAGCTCGCTTGTTTTAATTGATGAGCTCGGCGCAGGAACGGACCCCGTTGAGGGTGCGGCGCTTGCTGTTTCGATTATTGAAAACCTAAGGCAAAAGGGCGCAAAAATCGCCGCAACAACCCATTATGCAGAGCTTAAAGCCTATGCGCTTGATACCGACGGCGTTACAAACGGCTGCTGCGAATTTGATGTTGAAACCCTGAGTCCGACATACAGGCTTCTAATCGGTGTTCCGGGGCGTTCAAACGCCTTCGCTATCTCAAAAAGGCTCGGTATGGAGCAGAGCGTTATTGATAATGCAAACCGCATTGTAGGCTCGGATAACAGGGATTTTGAAGGGGTGCTTGAAAAACTCGAAGCAACCCGTCAGGAGCTCGAGGAGGAAAAACAGGCGGCTCAGCTTGCAACCCAAAGAGCAAACGAGCTTCAAAGAAAAGCGCAAAGCGAAAAGGATAAAATAGACGTTCTTCGCGAGCGCGAGCTCGACAAGGCTAAAAAAGAGGCTGAAAAGCTTATAAATCAGGCAAAACAGCAATCCTCGCAATTCCTGCTTGAGCTTGAAAAGCTCAAAAGGGAGCAAACCTCATCAAATGCAACCGAGCTTGCAAAGAAAACCCGCAAGGCGATTAAAACCCAGATGGGCGAAATGCAGGATTTGGTCAGCCCCCAGGAGCTTGCGGATAACTGGGATTATGATTATAAACTCCCGAGAGAACCCAAAGCAGGCGACGCCGTTATTATTAAGGGCATCGGCGAGGGCGAAATTCTTGAGGTAAGCGATAACAAGGTTCTTGTTAAATCGGGTATGCTCAAAACGAGGGTTAAGCTCTCGGATATTATGCTTATTGATAAAAAGAAAAAGCCGATTAAGCAAACAAGAAGCGTATACCGAACCTCCTCCCGTGCAGATGAGGATGTTAAAAGCGAGCTTGATTTAAGAGGCCAGAATACCGAAGAGGCGCTTTCAAACCTCGGCATTTTCATTGATAAATGCGTTTTAAACGGTATTGGCGAAATAAGAATTATCCATGGCAAGGGTATGGGCATACTCAAAAAAGCCGTAAATGAAGAACTCCGCCACCACCCCAACATCCTTGAATACCGCCTCGGCAGATACGGCGAGGGCGAGGATGGAGTTACAATTGCAAAACTAAAATAGTTTTGCAATTGCACTCGTTTGCAAAGCAAACGAATATCGCATTTCGCTTTGCGAAATATATCACTTTTTGCAGGCAAAAAATATAACGTTGTGTCCGCACAACATATAACTAAAAAACAGTGAAACAGCATATGCCGTTTCACTGTTTTAATATTGTTGTAAAGTTTCTGTGTTATCTATCTAATCTCAATTTGAGTTAAAAGTGAAGAGTGAAGAATGAAAAGTTGATGTTACTCGCTACGCTCAAACAATAAAACTTATTGTCCGAGGCAAAGCCGAGAAACCAAAACTCTTCATTCTTAACTCTTAACTCTTCACCAAGCAACGCCCCGACAAATCACAATTTCTTAACCTTCAGCTCCTTTCTCGGAGCGATGCGCTTGTATTCAACCTTGGGATAGCCAATTATCATACAGGTAACGGCTCTATGACCTCTTGGGAGTTTCAGGGCGCTTCTTACTTTCGGGCTTAATGCTGCGCAGCCGCAGAAAAAGCCGCTGTATAAAACGCCGAGCCCGATGCTGTTTGCGGTAAGCTCCATATATGCGCTTGCAAGGGTTGCGTTAACCTTATCCCTTCCCGAAACAACTATAACAAGGGGAGCGCCCTTGAAAAAGAAGTTGTCATCAATATTCTGATGCTTAAGGCTTTTTGAGAATTTTGAGCCGATGCCAACTCCCGTTCTGAAAATCTTAACGCATTCCTTTTCAATTTCATCCTGCTTTGAGCCGAGAATGGTATATGCAACATTCTGCGAGTTTGCGCCCGTCGGCGCATATCTTCCCGCTTCAAGAATCATATCTATTTTTTCCTGCTCAACGGGAATATCTTTGTATTGCCTTATTGTGCGTCGGCTTTTCATTGCCCGCAAAAGCTTTTCGCTGTCGAAATCGCTCATTGAAGCAAATTCGCCGCAGGCGCTTGTATCGTATCCCGGCATATCAATTGCACCCTCGGGGCATACTGCAAAGCAGTGGCCGCATTCAATACAGCCCCCTCTGAGCTTAACACTTTTATCCTCAATATAGAGCGCGTGAGCAACGCAGTCGTTTATGCATTTTTTGCAGAGTATGCATTTATTTGAATCAATTGTCACC
>CAMYWU010000241.1 GCA_947302895.1 uncultured Clostridia bacterium
TTTATTTAATAATTATTGATTATATAATTATATTATTATATTGTTTTTTGTTTAATTATGGACTTTAAGAAGATATTTAAAATAATTGCTGTTATTGTTGCTATAGCAGGACTTGCAGCAGCAGCATATGTTGCTATTAAGAAACTGACAGCAAAGGAAGAGCCGGAATATTTTGACGACAATGATTTCTTTGAGTGCGATAACGACCTTGAGATAATCGAGGTTAAGGAAGAGGAAGCTGAGGTTGAAGAAAAAGCCGAGGAGCCCAAAGCAGCACCCAAGAAAAAAGCAGCTAAGAAAAAGGCTGAATAATATCAAACCAGACTGCCGCTCTTAAGATTTTCTTAAGGGCGGTTGAATTTGAGCAAAAACTTTGGAGGAAACAATGTATAAATGCGGACTTGTTCTTGAGGGCGGCGGCTCAAGAGCTATATATACAAGCGGTGTGCTTGATGTTTTTATGGAAAATAATATAGAGTTCCCGTATGTTATCGGCGTTTCGGCAGGTGCGTGCAACGGCGCCTCCTTTCTTGCAAAGGCGCACGGACGCCAGCACGATTTAACAATCGACTATGTTAAAGACAAAAGATATATGGGAATGAAGCATATGCGCGAAAACGGCGAATATCTGAACTACGACTGGATATTCGGCGAGCTTTGCTATGATATATGCCCTATCGACCATAATATATTCGATAATTCGGGTTCTGTTTTTTGCTGTGTTGTTACAAATGCAAAAACGGGCGAAGCTGAATACTTTTATCCGAAAACGCTCAGGTCAAGGGGCTGCCCTGAAATCAGAGCAAGCTGCGCACTTCCCGGCTTTACAAAGGGATGTGAAATCGGCGGTGAGGTTTACTATGACGGCGGACTTGCGGATTCCATTCCGCTTAAGAAGGCACTTGCCGACGGATGCGAAAAGGCAATTGTTGTTATGACCCAGCACAAGGGATACGTTAAGGAGCCCGTTAATCAGAAGTTCGAGGTTGTTTTCAAGAGAAAATATCCCAAGCTCTGCGAAGCTATAATGACAAGGCACGAAATGTATAACGCACAGCTTGAATATGTTAAGCAGATGCAAAAGGAAGGCAGGGCGTTTGTTATTCAGCCCCTTGCAGACCTCAATTGCAATGCACTTGAAAAGAACACCATCAAGCTTGAAAGCATCTACCGCCTCGGAAGGAGCCAGGGCGAGCAGCTGCTTGAACAGGTTAAGGAATTTATGAAATAAAAGCAGACTCAAAAGGCTTTGAGTCTGCTTTTTGTTTCGGGTTTTGAGTTTTGCGTTGCACGTTTTCGGGTCGCTGTGCGACGATTATATAGGGGCGTCGAAAATTACGCCCCTTATGTTTTACTTATTTAATTTTAACATCCTTTGCGGGGATGAAGGTTTCATTTGATTCGGCTTCGAGGGTTATTTCAACATTATCGCCCTTCTTAAGCAGAAGAACCTCCATACAATCGCTTACTGAAATATAATAGTACTTATCCCCTATCTGAAGATAATAAACCGTATTTCCGTCGTTTACCGAGGTTTTAATATCGCTGATTGCACCTGTTACAGTTACAGCCTTATCTTCTGGTGCGGCCGCCTCCTCAACAACTGAGGAAGCTTCCTCCTGTTCATCAGCCTTATAGTCATCGGCATTTGCGCTTTCATCAACAACGCCCTTATCCTTAAGTGCATCAATATAATTTGAAACTGCAGCATTCAGCGCCTTGACATCACTCTTTGCAACATCAACAAGCCCTGTTCCAACAATGGTTTTATCCTCAAGGTTAACAAGCGCATAGCCCTTGATTGTATAGCCATCACCGTAAAGCGACATAAAATAGGTCGGCTGACCTTCAATATCAAGAAGAATCGGGAAGATTGCGTTGTAGCCATAGTTCTGAACAGCATCCTTTGCGGATTCAACTGCCGAATATTCCATAGCACCGCCGTTTTTATAATATCTTGTTTCCTTTGTTCTCTGGTTGCAAAGAACGAATCCGAAGTTTGAGGTATCCGATTCAATCGAGGTTACGCCCGTATAAACCCAAACGTCGTCGTCAAGAGCAATGTTTCCGCTGCCGCTAGAAGCAATGTTAACGTCGTTCTGGAAGATAATTGAGTTCCAGAAGCCGTTTGCAAGTTTTCCGTGGTAGTTATACTGCTCAATAATAAGCTCTTCGCTGTATACAACGTCTATCCAGTTAAGATTTTTATCTGTTCTTACTGTATCAATGCTGTAGTACTTGCTGTCTCCGCTGAGCGCATCAGTTATAATAACTCCCTTAACATCCTTACCGCCGAAAAGACCGATTGTTTTATCAAGAACGGGGGTAATCCAATAGGGATGAGCCTCATCGTCTATTTCAAAATTGGGAGTATCCATAATTGCAAAGGGATACTGAAAGCGAAGATGACGAAGGAGCTTTTCATTAAACAACTCTGTTGGTGAATACTTGATTCCCTCGCCGAATTTCTCAACGCAGTTAACAACCTGAACCTTCTGGGAAACAAGGTCTATGAGCATATATGCAGGAAGTCCGTTTTTAGTATTATTAAACCATTTAAATACATCGGCATACTGAAGATATGCAACACGAACGGGCTTGCCCTTATAGTTAATCTGGGTTGAATCGTTTGTTACAACATACTGGCTCTTATATTCATCAAGATAACCAAGCTGCTGGTCG
>CAMYWU010000242.1 GCA_947302895.1 uncultured Clostridia bacterium
CGCAGCAGTGTCTGCAGCAGCCTGAGATGTTATTCCGTTAACAACATTAATTGTTTCGCCCTCATACTCTTTTGTTGCTGTTCCGTATAAGGAATTAATCGTGCTCTTTGCCGATGCAAGCGAACCGCCTTCGTTTTCTTCATAAGCATCGGGATCGAGATTATTAAGAGTATTAACAAGTGAATCAAATGCGCTTGTATCAACGGCTTTGCCCGTTGTTGAATCAACAGCTACTAATGTAAGTCCGTTAATAGCATTGTTAATATTGTTTGCAAAGGTTGTTGCATCTGTCTGAACAGCGCTTCCGTAATCAGCTCTTGCAGCTGCATTTGATGTAACAAGGGTTACAACGCCTATGTTTGCATGGCCTGCTCCGCTTATTCCGTCTGCTTCAACTGCATCAATAAGCGCCTGAACAGAAGCTGCATCATACTGAGCGGTTTTACCAACAAGGCTCTTAAGAATTGCATCGCCCTCTTCGTAAGCTGATTCAAGAGTTGTTAAATCTGCAAGCGGGTCGAGAATATTTGCAACAGCATATGCCTGAGCATTGCCGTAAGCTGTTATCTCAGCGCTTATTGCAGAATTATTTTCATCTGTTGCAGGGGTATTTGTTCTTGAAGCGGTGTTTTCAAACGGGAATACGGTTGTGCTGTCAAGATAATCCTTATAAGCCTTAATGGATGAGCTTGTATATTCCGCAGCTCTTGCGGAATCATTTGCCCAATTCATAGCAGCTGTCTTTGCAGCATCCAATGCGCCGAACGCTGCTCTGCCCTTAAGATTTGCAAGTGCATCCGAGATTGCAGTTGCCGCTGTGTTAACAGTGCTTTGCGGAGTGTTTGCACCCGTCATTGTGCCTCTGTTTATTCCCGAAATAGCAGCTGTAACTGCAGCCTCGCAGGCCGTTTTTGAATCATCGGTGTATAAATCGGAATCAATTGCATCTGTGTAATCACCGAGATTATCATCATATGTATCCCAGTCAAGAGGGTTGTATACTCTCTGTGATTCATCAACATGGTTACATACAGTGCACTTTTTGTCTGTGTAGCCGTTATTTGCAGCAGAAGCAGCGTGAACATCGTCTGCAAAGGTGCAGTTTGTGGGAGTTACAACCTCCGTATAATCTGTGCTTGCTCTGATTACATCGTCTGCATCTGCCGACCAAGAGTAAACATTGTGCTGATTTGATGAGCCGTAAACCGTTGCAGTGTTTGCAGGAAGGGCGCCGAGAGCGTTGCCTGCAGTGATTGTTCTCTGGTTAACCTGAGTGCCTGCTGCATTTGTGAAGGTAACATTGAAGGTTTTCTTTGTGGGCTCAGTTTTGTGAGCGTTGAAGAATTCAACCGCATTCTGAATAGCGTCTGCAGAATCTGAAAGACCCTTATCCTTTCCGTAATAATATCCGTAAACATTGTAGTTTGAAACCTGAACAAGTGCCTTGTAGAAATTCGCAAGCGAGGTTTCATCGTACATCCATTCGTTATTCTTAACACTGTTAAATAAGTTCTGGTATGTTGAACCGTTTATATAATTAATAGCAGTTTTTAGAGGCTCATAGTTAAGGGCTTTAATTGTCATAGTCTTGCCTTTACAAAGGTCAAAAGTAACCGCAACATTGTTTCCTGCCTGTTTGCTGCTTCCAAAAAATCCCCATGTTGCAACCATATCAAGACTTGCTTTAAAGGTAGGTCTTGAAAGAGTAACATTATAACCGCTTATTTCCCCATCATATACTATTGTATTACTGCGATTTTTTGTACCATCAATATATGACTTCGGTACGGAATTTGAAAAATCAGAATGGTTATTGCTTGTGCTATAGCTGATAACATTCAATCCGTCAACGGATGAACTTGTTGAAGACTGATTCCACTGATTATAACCTGAGCAGGGATACCAGTTTGTTGTCATCGTCCAATCTGAATTGTTTGAAGCAACATAGTTATACGCAGAATAAACCGTAGTATTCGAAGCTTCCTTATCAGAATACTCAAGGATTACCGGAATTTTAATTTTAGTTTTTGTTCCGTCATAGAAGAAAATTATTCTGTCATTCGGAGCTGTAACTTTGTTTTGTGCACCAATGTTGTTTCCGCTTGTAGCCCATGCTGTTTCGGTATCCGACGCATCTAATACACTTTTAGAATAAGGGTATAATATGTTCTCTTTTACAGCTTCATTTCCTGAACTGTTTCCGTTAAATCTGAGACCGTCAAGACCACTTGGAACTGAAACAGTCTGCACTGAAAGAGTGTTATATCTCTCTTTAGCAATTGTTGCCGCATCACGAGCCTGGGAAACAGATAAATATTTAATCGTGTTTTTACCCCAGTTATTGGTGAAACTTGTTCCTAAAGTAAAGCAGGTAAAACCGCTAACACTCATATTATTATCCTGCTTTGCTGCCTTTAATTCTCCATCACGATAAATGCTTATGCTTTTTTCAGTTGCGTTATAATAAATTCTGTATTCATAATAATTATCAGTTGGTGAGTTGCCAACGCTTGCAAGTGTGGTGCTGTGACCGTAAACAATGCTGCCGTTGTTATTCCAACAAACAAAGTCATTTGCCTTGCTGTTGCTTCCGGAATCTTCATATCCGGAACCGAGTGCAAATACGCCCTTATTAGAAGCTGACTCATTACCTCTAACCTGCATTATGAAT
>CAMYWU010000243.1 GCA_947302895.1 uncultured Clostridia bacterium
CGATAATAAATCTAATACCAGGCAATACGTAGCGCCGCAATAACATACGCCGCAGCGTGAGCCTTCGGGAACATATACTTGATTTTATAGCAGGAGTTTATGTACCACTGCTCAACTCCGACCTTCTTCATATTCTCCTCATAAGGAGGAAGCTTGTCCATAGCCTTGCCCTTACGGGTAAACTCCATAATATCAAAGCAATCCTTGTTTGAAAGCGGAGATTTCTCACCCGTTCTTGCTTCATAATCCTGGCACTTATGGATAAGATAGGTCATGATATCATCACGGCATCCGATAACCTCGGAAATAGTGCAGGTTCCGTCCTTAATAAGTTCCTGTGCATTGCCGAGCCAAACATCGGTTCCGTGGGAAAGTCCCGATATCTGAAGCAAATCGGCAAAGGTTTTCGGCTGAGCCTCAGTTAACATTCCAACAACAAAATTTGTTCCCATCTCGGGAATTGCAAGAGTTCCCGTCTTGCAATCGATATCCTCGGGGCTTACTCCAATGGGCTCGGTTGAGGTTATGAGCTTATACAAATTCGCATCGGATAAATTAACATCCATAACAGGAATGCCCGTTAAATCTTCAAGATACTTATAAAGAGTCGGGTTATCGTGGCCGAGCTCATCAAGCTTCAGAAGAGTATCGTGAAGGGAGTTTTTAAAGTCGAAATGAGTTGTATAGGTTCCCTTCTTTTCATCGTTTGAGGGATACTGAATAGGTGTGAAATCCTCAACGGTATACTGGCTCGGAACAACAACCATTCCGCCAGGATGCTGACCCGTTGTTCGCTTAATACCCGTACAGCCCATTTTAAGTCTGTCTATCTCGGCTCTCGGGGTTGACGCTAAGAGATTTCTCTCTTCAAGATATTTAAGAACATAGCCGTATGCAGTTTTTTCTGCAACCGTTGCCATTGTTCCTGCTTTAAACACATATTCCTTACCGAAAAGCTCCTCGGTAAAGCGATGCGAACGGGATTGATATTCGCCCGAGAAGTTAAGGTCAATATCGGGCGCCTTATCGCCGTCGAAGCCAAGGAAGGTTTCAAACGGGATTTCGTGGCCATCACGCTTCATAGGCTCGCCGCATTCCGGGCAGTTCTTTTCGGGCAAATCAAAGCCCGAGCCATATTCGCCGTTTAAGAAAAATTCGCTGTGCTTACATTTTTTGCAGTAATAGTGCGGCGCAAGCGGATTAACCTCGGAAATTCCTCCGAAGTGAGCCGCAAGCGATGAGCCAACAGAGCCTCTTGAACCAACAAGATATCCGTTTCTCTCGCTCTCCTCAACAAGTCGCTTTGCGATAACATACAAAACGCCGTAGCCGTTTGATATGATTGAATCAAGCTCCCTTTGAAGTCGCTTTGCAATGTATTCGGGAACGGGATCGCCATAGAATTCCTTTGCCATACTCCAGCATTTTTCGGTAAGCTCCTCATCAGCGCCCTCTATGCTCGGCTGGAAGGTTCCGGGCGGAATCGGCGGAATATCATCCTGAATCATATCGGCAATCTTATTCGGATTATCGATAACAAATTCCTCGGCTCTATCCCCTGCCCAGGCAAAATCGCTGAGCATTTCATCGGTTGTTTTGAAATATAGCGGGGCTTGCATATCAGCATCCTCAAAGCCCTTTGAAGCCATAATAATGGACCTGAATATGCTATCCTTTTCATCAAGAAAATGAACGTCGCCAGTTGCAACAACCAGTTTTCCCTGCTTGTCCGCAATTTCAATAATCTTTTTGTTTATATCAATAAGGTCCTCTTCGCTGTTAATATGTGCAAAGGCTTCCTTATCGCTTCTTATCATGAAGGCATTATTTCCGTTTGGCTGAATTTCAAGATAATCATAGAAGGATGCAATTCTTTCTATCTCCTCCTGACTTTCGCCGCGAACAATTGCCTGATAAACCTCGCCCTGTTCGCAGGCTGAGCCGATGATTATTCCTTCTCTCTTCTTTGCAAGAAGTGATTTCGGAATAATGGGTCTGCCATTGGTGAAGGTTTTAACATTTGAATGGGAAATAAGCTCATAGAGATTCTTTCTTCCGTATTTGCGCTCTTCCTTAGGAATGCTTTCATCCATTGAGGTATCCTCTTTGACAAGAAGGATAACGTGGTGGCGGCGGTATGCAGAACGCTTAAGAGTCATAAAATCAGGATAGAGCTCATCATCAACAAGATAGCCCTCCATACCTAAAATGAGCTTTATTCCGTTTTTCTTTGCTGCGCCGTATGCCTCGGGAAGTGCCTGAACCACACCGTGGTCGGTTACGGCAATTGCCTTATGTCCCCACTTTGCCGCTCTTGCAACAAGCTCCTTGGGCGCATTGATAGCATCCATTTCAGAAAGCGAGGTATGCAGATGCAGCTCAACTCTTTTTCTCGGCGCTTCATCAGTTTTATCGCTCTTTTCAACAACCTCTATGCTTGAAGGAATCAAAACATATTCATTGCCGAATTTATCAAACTGATATGAGCCTGAAACAATAACCGTTTTTGCTTTTCCAAGCGCCTTATGGGTAAAATCAACATCAACGCTTTTAGCAAAGATTTTAACAGGCATTGAGGATGTATAGTCCGTGATATCAAAGGTAAGGATTTTT
>CAMYWU010000244.1 GCA_947302895.1 uncultured Clostridia bacterium
ATTGAATCAACCTCATTTCCGGTTGATATTTCATCGCAGATTATCATTTCCGGAGAAAGCGTTCTTGTTGCAATTTCAATGCCTCTTGCCTTTGAAAAAGAGGTCAGAACATCAGTATTAACTCCAACATCAAGGGATGCTTTTCCTCCCCTTTTTCCGCATATTTCATTTCTTTCATCAATTATTGCAACCTTTGCAAAACGATTGTTAAAACCGCTTGAAAGCTGCCTTGCCATATCTCTGAGAAGCGTTGTTTTTCCGCTGTTTGGCTTGCCTGCAACAATAACGCTCGGGTAAGAATTGACATAAAGAAAATTAAGAATACTATCGCTGCAATTCTTAACTTCCTTTGATATTCTTATATTCATTGAAGCAATATCCTTAACACATAGGATTTCATTGTTTTCATATACAGCTGTTCCTGCAACGCCTATTCTTGAGCCGTTTTCAAGCGTTATAAAGCCGTTATTGATGTTTTTAGTATTGCTGTATACAGAATAATTGCAAAAAGCTAAAAACAACTCGTCAAAGGCTTTTCCGTCAATAAATAAACAGTAATTACTGGGATAATCATATATATCACCGTTATAGTCAATGAAATAAGAGGAGTTTTTTATAACAATCACAAGATAATTATCACGTCTGATTCTTATTTCATTTATTCTGCAAAGTATATTTGAATCGAGCTGTGCCAATACTGATTTAAGTTCATCATTCATAAATGAAAGAATGTATTCAAGCTCGTTCAAATAATCACCTCGCTATTTTATATGTACGAGCTATGAAAAATATTACAAAGAGGTTAAAATTGCCCGCTATTAATTGAAGTAATAAATTAGTTATGTTAATATGTTAAAGAATTAAATTTAAAGGTGCTATTATGAATTTAACTTTATCGGATAATAAATTAAAAAGCAGCAAACTATTAAACGGTGAAACAGTTAATTATTCCGTTTGTTTTTTTGCTGTTTTCTTTTTATTCACAGTCCTCAGACAGCTGTTAAATGTTGCATTTTCTCTTAGCGGTGCTTTAAGCGTTGCTATTTCGTTTGCAGCAGGAATGGCTGTTTTATTTTTCCTGAATAAAAAGTATGTTTTCAATCACTCACCAAGAGGATCGCTTATAAAACAACTTTTGCTTTATCTTCTTAATGTTGCTATAGACTTAAGCTTTTTCAAAATTTCAGAAGTTGTTTTTAAGTCCGTTATGGAAAACAGCAAAGCGCTATCCTATCTTGTAACAGCTTTTGCGTTATATTTCTTCAACTATTATTTTCAGAGACTAATAGTTTTTGATTGCAGGTCAAACGCCGCAGACAATAAAAACGGAAAAGCTTATAAATTATTCTTCAACAACAGATTTATAGTTCTATCAATGCTTCTTGCGGCAATCAGCATTGCATTTGTCTACCTTGTTTCAAAGCTCTTCCCCTTCGGCGATTTCACAGTTTTGAGAATGGATTTATACCATCAGTACGGTCCTCTTTTCTGCGAGTTTTACGACAGGGTTGTTAATCATCAGAGCTTTATTTATTCCTGGGTTTCGGGCGGAGGCTCAAGCTTTTTGGGCAATTATTTCAACTATCTTTCTTCGCCGCTTTCCTTCATTGTTTTGCTGTTCAGCAGAAAGGATATGCCCTATGCAATAACAACTCTTGTTGCAATTAAGGGTATTCTTTGCGCAGGAACTTTTTCGCTTTATTTAAAGCATTCACAGAAGGGTCATTCCTTCGTTTCATCTGCATTTGGCGTTTTCTATGCTTTTTGCGGATATTTCCTTGCTTATTACTGGAACATAATGTGGATAGACGGAATGATTCTATTCCCTCTTATCATTCTTGGAATTGAAAGAATAATTGATTGCAACAAGCCCGTTTTATATATAGCTTCGCTTAGCATTCTTCTTTTCAGCAGCTATTATATGGGCTATATGGCTTGCATTTTCTCAGTTATATACTTCCTTGCTTATTTTGCTCTTTCCTATGACTATAACGCTGTAAACAGTATAAAGAAAAACGAAGCAAAAGGATTTTTCAGCAAGCTTTATCAAAACAGATTTATAAACAGAGGAATAACCTTTGCGCTGGCTTCACTGCTTTGCGGAGCGCTTATGGCAATCGTTTTAATTCCCGTTTATATGATTTTGCAGCAATGCTCTGCAACAACTGACCAGTTCCCGAATTCGCTTGAATCATATTTTGAGATATTCAACTTCCTGACCTCGCATATTGCAGGACTTGAAACAACAATTCGCTCATCGGGAAATGATGTTCTTCCAAACATATATTGCTCGGTTTTATGCATAATCCTTCTTCCGCTTTATCTTCTTAACAAGGAAATAAGATTGAAAGAAAAAGCAATATATGTTTTGCTATTAATATTCTTCTTAATCAGCTTCAACTGCAACTATACAAACTTTATCTGGCATGCTTTTCATTTCCCGAATGATTTGCCTTACAGATTTTCATATATGTATTCCTTTATTCTTCTTGTTATCGGATTCAGAGCGCTCAGGAAGTTCAAATCAACGCAGTACAGGGATATTGTTTTATCAGGCTTTTTATGGATTATTGCGCTCGTTCTTTTTGAG
>CAMYWU010000245.1 GCA_947302895.1 uncultured Clostridia bacterium
GCGAAAAACAGCTTTTAAATCTTGCGGCGGTTATGATAAATAATCCCGAAATACTCATTCTTGATGAGCCGACTTCAAGGCTCGACCCTGTTTCAGCAGCCCGTTTTGTTGATATAATAAAGAAAATGCACAGGGAGTTTTCAACAACAATTATTATTGCGGAGCATAGCGCCGACGCACTTTTTGAAAGCGCAAACAGCATTATGCTTCTTGAGGATGCAAGGCTTCTTATTAAAGACGGTGTTGAAAACGTTATAGATTTCCTCAAAAGCAGTAATAATGATATGCTCGGCGTCGTTCCCGTTCAGCTGAGGCTTTATGAGGGTGCAAAAACCGTTGCCGAGTGTTGCGAAATATTCAAAACAAAGAGCGTTAAGGAGCTTAAAAGCCTTCCGCTTGGGGGCGAAACTGCGCTTGATGTTAAAAATATATACTTTGCATATGAAAAGGGCAGGGATGTTCTTTCAGGATTGAGCCTTAAGCTTTATAAAGGAAAAATCAACGCTGTTTTAGGGCCTAATTCAAGCGGAAAGACAACTCTTTTAAAAGCGATTGCAGGCGTTTATAAGCCATACAGGGGCAAAATAAAAGCAACGGGCAAGGTATCAATGCTCTGCCAGAATCCGTTTGACCTGTTCACAAAGGATTGCTGCGGCGATGAGGTTGAGTTTGGAGAAATAACCGATTTCCTCGGCATAGCGGATATTGAAAACAAGCACCCCTATGATATTTCGGGCGGTCAGGCGCAAAGGCTTGCGCTTGCAATGGTTCTAAGAGAAAACGCCGATATTATTCTTCTTGATGAGCCGACTAAGGGCTTTGACTGCGTATTGAAGGAAAAGCTTGCGAAGCTGCTTTGTGAGCTCTGCTCAAAGGGAAAAACAATACTGATTGTTTCCCACGATATTGAATTTATTGCTTCCTGCAGCAATGCGGTTTCCTTCCTTTCAAGGGGCAGGATAATTGCAACAAAGCAAAGACGGGAGTTCTTCTCCTCGCTCAGCTTTTATACAAGCACGGTTGCAAAGATAACAAGAAAGAATATTGTTTGTCTTGATGACCTTAAGGAGTGTGGGGGAATATGAAGGGTAAATCAAAAACGCTTGTTTTTTTCGCACTCATAGCATTAAGTCTTGTTTTTGTTATTCTGTGGCAGCTCTTTCTCAGCGACAATATCAATTTCTACATAACCTCGGTATCGGTTCTTATTCTTTCAATGCTTCCGTTTTTCTTTTCGTTTGAAATAAAGAAGGTTGATTCAAAGGAAATAACCCTTGTTGCAACGCTTACTGCGCTTGCCTTTGTTTCAAGGGCGGCATTTTATCTGATACCCCAGGTTAAGCCGATAGCGGCGGTTGTTATAGTTTCGGCGGTCTGTCTCGGAGCTGAGAGGGGATATATTATTGGTGCGCTTTCAATGTTTGTTTCAAACTTCATTTTTTCTCAGGGAATATGGACTCCGTTCCAGATGGTTGCGCTCGGACTTATTGGCTTTTTTGCAGGAATTATATTTAAAAAGCTTCCTGCAAACAGATATCTTTTAGCCCTCTACGGCTTTGTTTTTGCAACCTTCCTCTATGGGCTGATAGTTGATATCTCAACAATCTTTATGACTCTTGGGGATAATATAAATCTTTCGGGAGTGCTTTCAATCTATGCGGCAGGAATGACCTTCAATCTCATTTTTGGCGCAACAACAGCGGTTTTCCTCTTCCTTTTCGGCGAAGGGTTTATCAGAAAAATAAAACGTGTTGACACGAAGTATAATATAGTGCATAGTTAAATAAGGTGGAAAATATGGTTAATATTCAAAGAATACTAGAAAATTTCAAATCAATGGTTGCGCTCGACAGCCCTTCCCACGATGAGAGGCTTGTTTGCGAGTATATAAAGAAATACCTCAAATCAATCGGAATTGAAGCAATTGAGGATAACGCAGGCGAAAAATCGGGCGGAACAACGGGCAATTTATATGCATATATTGAGGGCGATAATTCGCTTTCTCCGCTGCTTTTTTCAGCTCATATGGATACTGTTGAGCCCTCGCACAACAAGGTTGCAATTATCCGCGAGGACGGCAAAATAACCTCAGCAGGCGATACGGTTCTCGGAAGCGATGATATATCGGGACTTGTTTCAATTCTTGAAGCGCTTACGGTTATTATCGAAAACAATCTTGAACACAGACCTATAGAGCTTCTTTTCACGGTAAGCGAGGAAACCCACTGCGGCGGAAGCGCATTCTTTGATTATTCGCTCCTTAAATCAAAGCAGGCATATGTTTTTGATATGGACGGAGATATCGGCGGCGCTGCCAACAAGGCGCCGACAATCCTTTCGTATGAAGCAAGATTTATCGGTCAGAGCGCTCATGCAGCCTTTGCCGCAACCGAGGGCGTTCATGCAATAAAGCCTGCAGCAAAAGCAATTTCAAAAATACCCTGCGGCGCAGTTGCCGATGAAATGACGGCAAATGTCGGCGTTATTCAGGGCGGAAAGGCAACCAATATCATTCCCGATTTATGCGAGATAAAGGGCGAAATCAGGAGCTTCGACGATTCAAAGGTTATGACCTTCTTCAATGAGGTT
>CAMYWU010000246.1 GCA_947302895.1 uncultured Clostridia bacterium
GCAGTCAAAACGCCTGCAGGACGTGTTCCGGGGATTGATATTGCACCCCTTGTTCTCTCTCGGCAGCCCATTGCAAGAACAATTGATTTCGCTTCAAGAATCTGGTAGCCTCTTTCGGGATTGATACAATGAACCTTCTTATCCTTAGTAACCTGAAGAACCATTGTATCGGTCATAACCTCGATTCCCGTTCCGCCGAGCATCTTTATAAATCTTCCTGCATATTCGGGACCCGTCAGCTCCTCTTTGAAATAGTGGAGACCAAAACCGTTATGAATACACTGGTTTAAAATACCGCCAAGCTCTCTGTCTCGCTCAACGATTAAGATTTTTGTTAAGCCCTTTTCTCTTGCAGCAAGAGCGGCAGCCAAACCTGCAGGACCTCCGCCGACAACAATTAATTCATTTGTCATATTAGTCCCTCCTGCTCTTGGTTTCGCCTGTTAAAATATAGCTTCCTGTATCGTCCTGAAGTATTTCTTCGGGAGCGATATTCTTATATTTAGCCATAATATCAAGTATTTTAGGTCCGCAAAAACCGCCCTGGCATCTTCCCATACCCGTTCCTGCACGGCGCTTGATACCGTCGAGCGAAACGGGAGGTATCGGAGAAGCGAGTGCATTGAGAATCTCGCCTTCGGTTATGGTTTCACAGCGGCAAACAACTCTGCCATATGCAGGTGTTTCGCCAATTAAGCGGTTTTTCGTTTCGTTATCAAGCTCTTTAAAGCGTATATGCTCCCTCTTATCGATAAAGCTTGCCTTTTTTTCAAGGGCAAGTCCTTTTTCGCCGAGCATTTGAACAGCCGCTTCTGCAATTGCAGGCGCTGCCGAAAGACCCGGTGATTTAATTCCTGCAAGGTCAAGGAAGTTATCAGCAGGAAAACAGATAATAAAATCGCCCGTACTCGAATTTGCACGAACTCCCGTGAAATTGCGGATATTCTCTCTGAAAATAATTGAGGGAATGGATTTAACTGCCTTTTCACGAACGAAATCAAGGGATGCGGTTTTGGTTGAGGTATCGTCCTTATCGCTTGCAACGGCATTTGGACCAACTATAAGATTGCCGTGAACTGTTGGCGAAACAAGAACACCCTTTCCGTTTTCGTTAGGACATTGGAAAATAACATGATTTGCACGGCTGCCCTCGCTCTTATCAAGAAGATAGTATTCGCCTGCACTTGGATTGATCTTATAGCTCGGCTGAGCAACAAGCGCCGTTACATCATCAGCCCAAACACCTGCTGCATTGATAACAAATTTTGCTTCAATCCCGCCGCCACTCGTTTTGAGCTTCCATACTCCGTTTTCATTTGAAGCGCCTTCAAGCTTTGTATTAAGGAAGAGCTCAGCGCCGTTTTTTACGGCTATTTCAGCCATTGCAAGCCCGTATTCCCAGGGATTTACAATCGCCGCACTCGGCGCATAAAGAGCCGCCAATGCCTCTTCGGAAATGAAGGGCTCCATTTTGCGAAGCTCCTCACGCTCAACAATGCGAACTCCCGGAACGCCGTTTGCCTTTCCTCTTTCAAGAAGGATATTGAGAGTTTTCAATTCCTCCTCGGAAAATGCAACAACTAAAGAGCCGATTTGCTTATATGAAACAGATAGCTTTTCGCATATTTCTTTTGCAAGAGCGTTGCCGCGGGCATTATACTTTGCGCAGAGCGTTCCTGGTTCGGGGTCGTAGCCCGCATGGATAATTGCGCTGTTTGCCCTTGTTGTTTCGCAGCAAACATCGTTGTGCTTTTCAATTATTGCAATTTTTAAATTATATCTGCTCAGATAATAAGCGCAGGAGGCGCCCGTTATTCCGCAGCCGATAATTGCAACATCGTACATTGAACCACTCCTTTGTTTTTGGGTATATTTCTTCAAGTTATATAATACCATAATTTAATATATATTACAATAATAATATTTCGACAAAAAAACCGAAACAGCTTAGGGCATTGGACTTAGGGATTTGATAGCCTCAAAAAACATCTTTTCGCGTAATACTGCGTTAAAAATGCTCGGAATAAACAAATTATTCCTGTGCTTTTTGCCTTGTCTTACACAAAAATCTGAATTTTTGAGGTGCGAAGCAATTTTGAGATAGGTATTTTTCGTTATAACAATGAACAAAATGGGATTAAGGCTGTCGCCTTAATCCCATTTTTGAAGCAGTTATAGCGGAAAAGAGCATTTCAAAATCTATTAAATCCCTAAGTTCAATGCCCTTTAGTGTTTCGGATTTTAGTAAAGCTTTGAAATTATAAAAAATACTATGAAAAGCATACCGTAGTTTTCGATTCTGCTATTATAACGGATTACCTTTCTTTTATCGGGCTTCCTCGTCATTCTTGCTAAGGCAAAATCATTCTCATCCTGAAAGATATGAAAATCAGTTACAGTATCTGATATGCTTGTATATCTGATATATATTCCAAACTGAGAAAGCATATCATACGCATCAACGCCGTCAATCTTAAATGAAAGTGTTTTTGTTCCGTTAACGTCTTTCATAAATCTGCGGCTTATTTTATGAGTTGTTTTCTTATTCTTCTTTGCCTCATAAAAAGTGAAAGTATATTCGTTATC
>CAMYWU010000247.1 GCA_947302895.1 uncultured Clostridia bacterium
ATGAGGAGATTATTATGAAAAACAAGAAGTTTTATTTATTCTTTTTAGTGATAATGCTTGCTGTACTTTTAACCGGTTTTTCTTTTAAACTTTATAATAACTATGTTAATGAGGAATTGTCTAAAGTTAGCATTACTCAATCATTATATGCTGAAAATAATAAAGTGATATCAAAATTTCATATTGTAAACAATTCAAAATATAATATATCTGTTTACTATAAGGATAGTAAACAAGATGATTACATTTTGCTAACTTTTTTGAGCGACGGTAGCAGTGAATCACCATATTATATAAATAGTGGTGGCATTGAAGATGTTGGATACAGTATTGATTGTGTTGATAATTCTACAGCTGAGTCAAATGTTAAGGAATTGGTTGCTTCAAATCACTATGTGTTATTGTTAACTGATAACAAAAAACAAAAAGAAATAATTGTAAAACCAAACTAGCATGGGACAGGTGCCGGTTCTCTGTTACAAGACGAAAAGCCATAATAGCATTTTGTTTGAACAATACTGCGCAAAACTTTCTATCCAAAAAACGCCTATGCTGATTCATTCAGCATAGGCGAGTAGGGCGAACGGTACGCCGCTCTCTACGACGAGGCAAAAGCCGAGGCTGAAAGAGAGGAAAAAGAGGCAGAGGAAGAACGTGAAAGAGCAATCGCTGCCGAAAAAGCCGAGCTTGAAGCCAAAAAAGCAAAGAAAAAATAAGCAATACCTGCTTATTTTTCAGTTTTGAGTTGTGCGTTGCGAGTTGCAAGTTCTCGGTATCTCGCTACGCTCGGTCATATAAACTGAAAGCGGCAAAAGGGCGTTGAACTTAGGGATTTAATAGATTTTGAAATGCTCTTTTCCGCTATAACGGCTTCAAAACAAGGGTTAAGGCGTCAGCCTTAACCCTTGTTTGTTCATTGTTATATCGAAAAATACCTATCTCAAAATTGCTTTGCACCTAAAAATTGCAGATTTTTGTGAAAGACAAGGCAAAAAGCACAGGAATAATTTGTTTATTCCGAGCATTTTTAACGCAGTATTTCGCTAAAATATGCATTTTTAGGCTATCAAATCCCTAAGTCCAACGCCCTAATGGGATAGCCCTTTGCCGCTTTTTATTACATATGTTGATTACTGTAGTTAAATTTGATTATTAATTAAAATTAGAGTATAATAATGTTGAAAATAAAAGGAGGTAAAATTTATGGCAAACAAAACAAATCCATATGCAGGAACACAAACCGAAAAGAATCTTGAGGCAGCCTTTGCAGGCGAAAGTCAGGCAAGAAACAAATACACCTATTTTGCTTCTGTTGCTAAAAAAGAGGGCTACGAGCAGATTTCGGCGCTTTTCCTAAAAACTGCTGATAACGAGAAGGAACACGCAAAAATGTGGTTCAAGGAGCTTCAGGGCATCGGAACAACCCCCGAAAATCTTGAGGCTGCTGCAGAAGGCGAAAACTACGAGTGGACCGATATGTATGAGGGCTTTGCAAAAACCGCCGAGGAAGAGGGCTTCAAGGCGCTTGCAGCAAAATTCAGAATGGTTGCGGCAATCGAAAAAGCCCACGAGGAAAGATATCGCAAGCTTCTCAGCAATGTTGAGATGAACGAAGTTTTCCAGAAGAGCGAGGTTAAAATCTGGGAATGCAGAAACTGCGGACATATTGTTGTTGGAACAAAAGCTCCTCAGATATGCCCCGTTTGCGCACATCCTCAGAGCTTCTTTGAAATCAGAGAAGAAAATTATTAAAAAAATGCCAGGTGAACGCCTGGCATTTTTTTGTGGTCCGTGATTCGTGGACCGTGGTCAGAAAAAGCGACAAATGGGATACCCAATTTGTCGCTTTTGTTTTTTATTACATTTCGTTTATATAGCGGCAGGCAGCGAGGGCTGCGATGGTTCCGTCCGCCGCTGCGGTTGTTATCTGGCGGATGAATTTGCTGCGGCAATCGCCTGCAACAAAAACGCCGGGTGTTTTTGTAACACAGCTTTCATCGGAATCAAAATAGCCGTAATCATTGAGCTCTGCCAGAGCCTTAAACGGCTCGTTTTCGGGAACAAGACCTATGGCAACAAAAAGTCCGTCGGCATTAATAGTCTGGGTTTCGCCCGTTTCGGTTTTTGCAATTTCAACGCCGCAGAATTCACCGTTTTCTGTGAGGAGCTTTGTGATTTTAACCCCGGTATGAGCCTCAACATTATCCCTTGCAAAAAGCACGTCCTGCAATCTCTGCTCGCCTGTGAAGAAGGGCATATCCTGGAGCATTATAACCTTTGCGCATTTATCCGAAAGCAAAATAGCTTCCTGGAGGGCGCTGTTTCCGCCGCCTGCAACTGCAACAACCTTATTCTTATAAAAATCGCCGTCGCAAACTGCACAGAAGGAAATACCCTCGCCAACAAGGTCGTTTTCGCCCTCCAGGCCGAGCATTCTGTGTTTAACGCCCGTTGCGATTATAACCGCCTTGCCCTCAAAAGCGCTTCCCTCTTCGGTTTTAACAATCTTATAGCTTCCCTTATCCTCAATGGCGCAAACTGTTTCAATTTCGAATTCAGCGCCCTGTTCA
>CAMYWU010000248.1 GCA_947302895.1 uncultured Clostridia bacterium
ATCGTAACATCAGTTGATGATTATTGCAGAACTCTTATTGCAATGAATGACGAAGATCTCGGTGCAAAGGCAACCGAGCTTAAGGGTCTTGCAAAGGCTACTCTTGACTACGGTAAGGCAGCTTCTTCATACTTTGAATACAACGAAGATGCATTCGACGGTGTTAACAATGAGCTTGATGAACCCGATCTTACCGATGAAAGACTTGCTGTTGCATCAGGAAGCAACACCTACAATATTCCGTTCACAGGTGTTTCATATGTTGCAACAACAGTTCCCGCACTTCGTTTCACAGTTAGTTCAGACGTTACTGAGAACTATTTAACCGAACTTAACGAAACAATTGAAACAAACATCGGCGAAGCTAAGTTTGTTAAGGTTGTAGAGGGTGGTCAGGTTAAAAGAATGCTCCAGATTACAGGTATTAATATCTGTGACTTCGGCAAGAAGATAGTTGTTAGTGCAGGCGGCAGCACAATTCTTACGTTTGTTCCGATTACATGGGCAAAATCTGCAGCTAAGATCACAACAAACGACAGACTTGCGTCCCTCGGAAAAACAATCTGCAACTACTACATCAATTCTACTGGATATTTCGGTATTCAAGCTTAAAGGAGGGCAAAACAATGATAAAGTTTAATTATAACGAGCCTGAATTTAAGGTTATCGTTTCAGCTACAGAAGATGTTATCGCAACATCACTTGACCCTGTTGACATGACTTGGGATACAGGCTCAAACAACGGCGAAATTGCAATTCCGATGGAATAATTCTAAGTATGCTTGGAATGAATAATTATTACGAACCGATATTTAAGGTTATTGATGCTAAAATTGAGGATGTTATTACAACATCGGGTGAAGCAATAGAGCAATCGGGTTCAGGTTCAACCTACACCCCGGGCAATTACGACACACCGATTATAATAATCCCACATTAAAAAAAGACCGCCTCGTAGCAATGCGGGGCGGTTTCTTTTAAAGGGCATAGTTCATAAAGCATAGTGCATAGTTAATTTCGAATAAATGGTGTTGTGCCGGCAATATAATCGGAGCGAAGCTCCCCGATAACGTGCAACGCACAACGCAAAACGGATAACTACTATGCATTACGCCTTGTGAATTATCAACATTAAAACTTTGGAGAAGAAAATGGATAAAGAAGAAAACAAGCTTGAAGAATTAAATATCAGCCAAAACAAAGCTGAACTTCAAGCCGAAGAAGCAACCAAGTCGGCGCCCGAAAGCTCGGAGCAGGGAGGTTCTGATTTAGGCGAGGCGGTTGAAGAAGCAGAGAAAGAGCATTCTCATGAGCATCATCACCATCATCACCACCACCGCCATACAAATCCCTATGTTGCAATGCATGCGGAGCTGTATGATGATAAGGGCAATCCTACTGTGCCTGCCCACCGTTCAAACCCACGTGGCGGCAGCTATGGAAATCCTCACCGTCCTCCTCAGCACCGCAACCAGAGAGGAAATGTTAATAACCCAAGGGGCAACTACAACAGCCCCAGAGGAAATGCGAACATCCCGAGAGGAAACGTCAACAGCCCGAAAGGAAATCTTAATGTTAATCTGGAGTCCTCAACGGCATTCAGCCAGATGGCAAATACAGAGGAAGTTGATATTCAGAACAGACATAAGTTTGCTGTTCATATGCTCATCGTTTTAGTTGTTTTAACAGCCGCTTCCGTTGTTTTGAGATTCGGCAGCTTTACTCTGCCGTATCTTCCCTCATTCCTGAATTTCGATTTTTCAGCGCTTCCCGAGGTTATTGCTTCAATTGCCTACGGTCCGATTTTCGGCGTTATTATTGTTGCGATTAAAAATCTTATATATATAGGTATAAATATTAAGTCGCTGAGTATTCCTGCGGTAATAACCAATATTGTTTTAAATTCGATTTTCGTTTATGTAACAGGCGCATATTATTCAAGAAAAATGTTCCCAATAAAGCCCAATGCCCAGCCTGAAAACGATAGAAGAAGACTTCGTATTTTCTGCGGCGGTGCTATTGCTTCTGCAATTGTTGCAGTTTTTGCATTCTTCCTTGCGAAATATGTAACCTTCCCGATTATGTTTAAACACTATGCGGGATATACCGAGGAATATATTGTTTATCTCTATCAGGCGGCGCTTAATAAGCTTAATGAAATGCTTCCTGCAAAGCTTCAGGGAATAGTAACGGAAATTGGCTCTCTGAGCAAGGGAATTGCAATTTATAATATTCCTCATACATTCTTTAAGTATTTTATTATTACTCTTATTGCAACCTTAATTTATAATTTCTTCAGCCCGCTTTTGCACTACAGAAATGCGCCTCCTGAGGAGAGAGAGGAGGATGATTATGTATTACAGAAAAACAACGAAAACATACAGTGAACCTGTTTTTAAAGCGGTTATTTTTTCTGCTCAGGATGTTATAACAACCTCCTCGGCAATTGAGGAACCAACAAACAACAATGTTATAACCCCGGGTCATTACGAAACCCCGATTATTAAGCTTTAAGTATGTCAAGACAAAAAGCGACAAAAGGGGCGTTAAATATGCAATTTAAGGCTTG
>CAMYWU010000249.1 GCA_947302895.1 uncultured Clostridia bacterium
CGGCTTTCTTAAATATTATGGCACCGTGTCCGAGAGGATGTAGATATCCAACCTATGATATTATGGATATCTGCCGTCTTGCAGTTGAAACACGCTACTGGCCTTTATTTGAGGTTGTTGACGGTAAGTGGATACTTAACTATGAACCTGCAAGATATGTTCCGATTGAGGAATGGCTTGTTAAGCAGGGCAGATTTAAGCATATGTTTAAATCGGGCAATGAATGGATGATTGAAGAATTTCAAAAAGAGGTTGACAGACGCTGGGATGAGCTTCTTAAGCGCTGCGACGGACACAAGTTTTCATATTAAAAAACTAAGGGATTTGACAAAGTGTCAAATCCCTTTCTATTATGCTTCTTTTAAAGTCATTTCCTGTTGTTCTTCGTTTTCAGCCTTTCTTTTAAGCTTCTTTCTTCTGAATTCATAAGTAAGGCAGGTTGCCGTTATTCCAACAATTATAATTCCTGCAAATACTGCAATGTCAGTAAGCAATGAGTTTCCTGTTGAAAGCGTGCTTCTGAAGGCGTCTACTCCGTATGAAAAAGGCATAAACGGATGTATTATCTGATAGAATTTCGGTGAAAGTTCAATCGGATATGTTCCCGCCGCTCCCGATAGCTGCAGACATAGAAGAATCAGCAGCATAAATGAGCCTATTGAATCAAGAAGTGTGTTCAGGTAGTAGACTATACTCATAAACGCCATAGAGGCGAGTATTGCCATTAAATAGGTTAATGCAACATTCTGAGGATGCATTCCATGAACCGCCATAAGCAGAGTAACCATTAATGGAGCCTGAACAACTGAAACGAAAAGCGCAATCAGCGCATGACCTATGAAGGTCTTTCTGCTGCCAAGCGAGGTTTTGAAGGGCGAGAACATCAGGCAGAATGCAAGACATGCAACCCATAATCCTGCACACATCATATATGCGCTCATTGCTTCGCCGTTGGTTCCTATTGTTCTCTGGAATGTTTCATTAGCTTCAACGGGCTGTGCAAACATCTCTGCAGCACTTTCACCAGTGTTTGTTGTAGCAATCTGATGAGCGCCGTCCGCAAGCGATTCCTGCAAGGTGTTTGCACCAAACATCAGCTTATCGCAGCCGTCGTCTATCTGAAGCGTTCCGTTATATAACTGAACGGAGCCATCGTACAACTGATTTGCACCGCCGTTTAACTGAGCTGCGCCGTTATTGAGCTTTTCATTGTTTTCAACAAGCTGCTTAGTTCCTGCATAGAGCTTTGTTATTCCTGCGCCTGCAGTACCCAGTCCGTCTCCAAGCTGTGTTAAACCGCCGTCAACCTGGGAAACACCGTCGGTGTATTGGCTGATGCCGTTTTTAAGGGTTGTCATACCCTCAATAAGTCCTGTTTCGCCATCCTTCTCAACAGTTCTGTCAAGACCGTTCTGAATTGAAAGCATACCATTTGTGAGCTTTTTAAGAGTATCAGAAGCAACGGGCAATGCCTGATTACCACCATCGGAAAGCTGCTGAACTCCGTCAGTTAGCTGAGAATAAGCATCTATCAGGGAGTTTGCCATTTGTACAAGGTTTTCTGCGTTCTCAGGCGTTATCATTTCGCCTATGCCCTGAATTCTCTGCATTGTTTGGGAAAGAGCTCTGAGACTCTGAACAGCAGCCTTGTTATAAGAGTTCAGCGGAAGCGTTTCAAGAGTATCGCAAAGCGCATCGATTCTGGTCCAGTCGATTAAATCACTGCTTATTACAACGCTAAGCAGTTTAAATTCATCCGATTTAGTAAAGGCTTCAACGCTTGAAACAGTATCCTTTATCGTGTTTATGGTTTCGTCGCTGATCTTATAATCCTCATTAATTGCTTTCTGGAGAGTCTGTATTCCGTCGTTAAGCTGAATAAGTCCGTCCTCAAGTCTTTCAAGGTCTTTAAGGTTTTCTTCGGTAAGTGATTCGCCGAGCTGGTCGCTCATAGTATTAAGCCCTGCAAGAAGCTGAGTTGCTCCGCTGTTTAATGCATCGTTGTTTGAAACAAGCTGACCTGTTCCGTTTTGAAGCTGTGTAACACCGTCTTGAAGAAGCGGAACACCTGCATTAAGCTGAGCAACGCCGTCGTTAACCTGAGCAACACCGCTTGTATACTGCTTAAGACCGTCCTCAAGAGTTCCTGTTCCTTCTCTGAGGGTAAGACAGCCGTTGGACAGCTTGCTCAGTCCTGCGGTAATCTGTCCATTTCCTCCTTTGAGCTGTGAAACGCCGTCATATATCTGTCCTGAGCCATCGGCAGCAGCAGTAAAGCCTTCTCCTATGGTATTTAGCTTAGAATAAACAGTTGTTGCATATGTATTGATAACAGTTTTATTTATGCTTTCCTTTATTGATTTAACGCCTGATTCGCCGAATTTGCTTGCGATATAGTTCGTACCGGGATTAACATAGTAATCAAGAACCATTTTCTGGGGGTTATCGCTTGTCAGAGTTGTTGAATTATATGAAAAGTCATCGGGAACAACGAGAACCATATAATATGTTCCGTTTTCAAGTCCTTCAAGAGCAACTCTTTCATCAACAAAGTTAA
>CAMYWU010000250.1 GCA_947302895.1 uncultured Clostridia bacterium
ATAATATATTTCTCTTATCATATAAAACGAACCGCAAATTAGAGATGGCTCATAAAGCAGCGCCGATTTTGCACTGTTGGCAGTTATAACATCGCTGCAATATTTTTTTGCAAAACCTGCAAGCTCCTTTGCCGAAATCGCACGTGGATTATCAACATCAACGCAAATTATCTTTTTGCATTTTGGGGCAACTATCGAAAGATAACCCTCAATATCCTTATCCCTCATCATACCGATAACTGCGGTTTCATCATTAATAACAGGCTCAAGCATTTTTGCAGCGGCAACATTATGACCGCCGTCAAGAAGAACTCTTCCTCGCCTCTCCTGCCTTGCAGGAAGCTTTGCAAGCTCATTTACGGCGCTTAACCCCAAATGACCAAGCACAGTATTAACAATGCTCAAATTATCGCTCTCAGGCGGTATTATGAGATTTTTGCACTTATCCCTGAATATAGTTGCATATTCATCGGAGCATAAAACGCAGTCGCCCTCTTTTCTAAGAATACCGCTCTTGTTTTCTGCGATTTCTTCAAGAGTGCTGCCGAGAAAATCTGTATGGTCAAGAGAAATGCATGTTATAACGGATAAGTTTTCCTTTTCAACATTAGTTGCATCTTCCCTGCCGCCCATACCGCATTCAATAACAGCATAGTCAACCCTGTTATCAGCAAAGTATTTAAACATAATCGCAGTTAAAAACTCAAATTCGCTGCAATCATTATCCTGATATTTTTCAACGTAAGAAGCAAAATCCTCTTTATGAATAAATTCATTATTAATCTGAATTTGTTCCCTGTAATCAATAATCCAGGGAGAAGAAAAAAGACCAATCTTTTTATTGCTGTTTATCAGCGCATTATTGATTGTTTTTGCAACAGTTCCTTTTCCGTTTGTTCCAGCAATATGGATTATATTTATATCATCCTGAGGATTGCCCATATCTTCAAGAAGCTTATTAATACGACTAAGCCCCGGCATAATGCCGAGGCTTTGCTTTTTTAATATGAAGTTCAGCGCTTCATCATAAGTCATTATCCGATTTCCTCAATCGACTTTTTAATATTTGCAATCTTTTCTTCAAGCTTTGCTGCGTCCTCTTTGTTCTGAGCAACAACCTTTTCGGGCGCCTTATTAACAAAGCCTGGGTTTGAAAGCTTCTTCATAATGAACGCAAGCTTATCCTCTGCTGCGGCAAGCTCTTTTTCAAGGCGCTTCTTTTCAGCCTCGAAATCAACAAGGTCGCCGAGCGGAATATAAATCTTTGCATCATCCGTTATTATTGTAACAACGTTTCCGAGGTCGCCGAAGCCCGCTTCAACTTCAACATCATTAGCCGAAGCAAGTCTCTTGATAAACTCAACTCCGCCTGCAAACAATTCCTTATCCGAGGTTTCAACATAAACCTTTGCCTTTTTGCTCGGAGGAATGTTCATCTCTGCTCTTCTGTTTCTTATAGCACGAATTGCAGACATTATTTTTTCCATTGCCTCTTCTTCATCAGCAAAATTGAGCTTTTCATCATATTTGCACCAATCGCAAACCATAATGGATTCGCCATCGTGAGGAATTGCCTGATAGATTTCCTCTGTTATGAAAGGCATAAACGGATGAAGGAGCTTAAGAATATCAGTTAATACGAATAGCAGAACAGATTTAACATCATCCTTTGCCTTTTCGTCCTCGCCCTGAAGTCTGATTTTTGCAATTTCAATATACCAATCGCAGAAAACATCCCAGATGAAATCATAAAGCTTCTGAACAGCAATACCAAGCTCAAACTTATCAAGGTTTTCGGTAACCTCTTTTGCAAGAGAATTAACCTTTGAAAGTATCCACTTATCCTCAACAAGAAGATTATCGGGAAGTCCGCAGTATTTATAATCCTCGCCAAGATACATCAAAACGAAACGTGAAGCATTCCAGAGCTTATTTGCAAAATTACGGGATGCAATAACTCTTTCATCGGAAAATCTCATATCGTTTCCGGGTGAGTTACCTGTTGCAAGAGTGAAGCGAAGCGCATCAGCGCCGTATTCATCAATTATTTCAAGCGGGTCAATACCGTTGCCGAGGGACTTACTCATCTTTCTTCCCTGAGCATCACGAACAAGACCGTGGATAAGAACCGTATCAAACGGAACTCTCCCTGTTTGCTCGATAGCCGAGAACATCATTCTCATAACCCAGAAAGGAATAATATCATAGCCCGTTACAAGAGTATTAGTAGGATAGTATTTCTTGAAATCCTCTGTTTCTTCTGGCCAGCCCATTGTTGAAAACGGCCATAAAGCAGATGAAAACCAGGTATCAAGAGTATCGGGGTCCTGATAAATCTTCTTGCTGTGGCAATGAGCGCATTCGGTGGGTTCTTCCCTGCTTACGGTTATTTCGCCGCATTCCTCGCAGTACCAAGCAGGAATTCTGTGGCCCCACCAGAGCTGACGGGAAATACACCAGTCTCTTATATTTTCAAGCCAATGGAAATAGGTTTTCTCGTATCTCTTAGGAACGAACTTTGTATCATCATTTTTAACAGCATCTATTGCAG
>CAMYWU010000251.1 GCA_947302895.1 uncultured Clostridia bacterium
TCTCGGTGTAAGCGAATATCCCGTTCCAATTAATACAAGAATGATTCTTGAAAAAGGTCTTCGTGTTTTCGGTTCTTCAAGAAGCGGCGTTGAAGATTTCAAAAAAACAGTTGAAATGTATAAGGCTCATCCCGAAATTATTGATTATCTCGGAAACCTTGTTTTCAGCGTAAACACCGTCAGAACAACCAAGGATTTGAAAAACGCTTTTGAAAAGGATACAAAGAAGGCTTTCGGTAAAGTTATTATGAAGTGGGAGTTATAAAAAAGCACCGACAGGTGCTTTTTAACTATTAACAGTTTACTGTTAATAATATAACTTTTAACGAAGTTAAAAATATAACTTTGAATTTTCAATTCAAAATATAACTATTCACAAAGTGAATAATATAACCCATAATATAAAAACTGATGTGAATTTCACATCAGTTTTTTATTTATTGTATTTAAAACTTTTTTCTTGTCTGCGCTCCATAGGGGAGCGATTAAGTCCTTTTTTGCGCCGTCGCCGGTAAGACGGTGAACAACAACATTTTCGGGAATGATTTCAACGCATTTTCTTATGATTTCGGCGTATTCATCAATGTCAAGTGTTTTCACTTTACAGTTGTTGTATTCTTTTTCGAGGTCGGTGCCTTTTAGTATGTGAAGAAGCTGGAGTTTGATACCGTCGGTAACCTTGCAAACGTATGAAACGCTCTCAAGAATATCACTTTCAGTTTCTCCCGGAAGCCCGATGATAAGATGGGTAACAACGTTTATTCCGATTTTATGAAGGTTTTGAACAGCCTCATCATAAACCGAAAGAGGATATCCCCGCCTTATATACTGAGCCGTTTTTTCGTGAATTGTCTGGAGTCCGAGTTCAACAAAAATAGGCTTTATTTTATTGATTTCATCAAGCAGATTTAAAACATCTTCGCCAAGGCAATCGGGGCGTGTTGCAATTGAAAGGGCAACAATATCGGGGTGGCTCAGCGCCTCATAGTATTTATCCCGAAGCTCGTTAACGGGGGCATATGTGTTTGTAAACGCCTGGAAATATGCAATATATTTTCCGTCTTTGATTTTGTTTTCAACAAGGCTTTTGCCCTGTTCAATCTGCTGAGTTATGCTGAGACTGCGGCTTCCCGCAAATTCTCCGCTGCCGCCCTTTGAGCAGAATATACAGCCCCTTGTATCAATTTTTCCATCACGGTTGGGGCAGATGAATCCGCCATCTATGGCAAGCTTATATACTTTACAGCCAAAACGCTCTTTTAAAAATGAATTAAAGCTCGTATATTTCATAAAACCGCCCCCTTTGCTTTTTATTATTCTATCATATATCGCCGATTTTTCCAATATGATTTACTATGATATTAACAATTCTTATTTCAAAGCTTATTTCAAGGCTTCTTCGCTTTTTCGGCAAGGGCGCAACAACTCTACCGGGAAAGGTTGCACTTTTTATGAAATATAATATTCTCAACCGCCTTTGCCGAGGGGTTGATATTATCTGCGTAACGGGAACAAACGGAAAAACAACAACCTGCGCTCTTATTGAACACGCATTGAAGAAGCTTGAAAAATCGTATTTTATAAACAAGAGCGGCGCAAATATGATAAGCGGAGTTGCAACTGCATTTATAATGAATTGCAATATTTTCGGGCGCTGCAAAAAGGAATATGCAATTCTTGAATGTGATGAAAATTCGCTTCCCGAAATATCAAGATATATTGATGCAAAAATCATTGCCGTAACAAATATTTTCAGAGACCAGTTCGACCGATACGGAGAGCTTGACAGCGCACTTAATTCAATTGTTTCGGGTATAAACAATATGCCCGATGCGCTACTCGTTTTGAATGCGGATTGCCCGATAACTTATTCAATCATCGAAAAATGCGAAAACAAAATATATCCCTTCGGGGTTAATGCCAATTGCCTTCAAAGCGCAGTTTCGGAAAGCCGTTTTTGCCCTGTTTGCGGCGGCGAGCTTGTTTATAAAAGCAGGGTTTATGCACAGCTCGGTGATTTCTTTTGCGCAAAATGCGGTTATAAAAGAGTATTTCCCGAGCTTTCAATAAGCGATATAAGCGAAAATGAGGGCGTTTATTCCTTTATTGTTAACCGTCCGTCTGCTTCAACGCTTTCTTCAAGCTTGCTCGGCGGTATTTATAATATCTATAATTTCGCCTGTGCTTTTGCTGTTCTTGACTTGCTCGGTTTATATGACAGTGCCTTGCTCTCCGATTTTTCGGGAGCCTTCGGAAGAATGGAGCATTTTGTCTAGTGCCTCATAAGATTCTTTTGCCCCATCTGCAATAGACTTGTTTAGTTGCTCTATCTCTTCCATATTGCGGCTTATTGTAAGCCAAGCGTCTGCAACGATAAATGCAAGAGCTGCCCACCCAGCGGTTGCCGCAGAAACGAATCCTTTTTGCGCAATAGTCAACGACGCAAATCTTGCTTGAAGTTTTTTACCAACAAGTTCTTGAACGCCCATTGCTGTTGTTATTCTTCCTGTCCAAATAAGTGTTACAAGTTGTACTGTTTTGTATATTCCA
>CAMYWU010000252.1 GCA_947302895.1 uncultured Clostridia bacterium
TCCATACTGAGAATATCGCCCCATACGGTTATGATATCGTCATCAATTGTTATATCCTTTATCGGGGTTGGATTTGAGCGGATAGTATTGCCATAGATAACCTTGCGTGTATCGGCATACAGAGGGGTTGAGCCCAAAAGCTTATGGGAAACATTCTTTTTAGCTTCTTCCTTATGCTTTTTCTCTTCCTCTTCCCTCGCCTTAACAGCCTCGGCAACGGCTTTTTCCATATCAAAGCTCTCAACCTCCATAAAGGAGATATCAAGGTCAATTCCAAACTGGTTATAGATAAGCTTTGAAATCTCGCCGTCAACCTTCTGCGCTTCAAGCAGCTCGCTTCCGCCTTTTTTAAGACAGAGCGTTAAGGTATTATCCTCGAGCTCTGCATCAACGCCGTCAAAAAAGCCGTTAACAACGGGAAAGGTCTGCCTGATGGGAGAAATGATTTTTTCAATATTTTCTATGTCGAAAAGGTTCTTCGGATATTTCATCTGAATAGAAACCTTTTTTAAATCCATTTTACTGCAAAGTGATTTCTGAATACGCTCTATATCATAGTAATCAACAACCTCATCGTTTGTTAAGGTTATTTCAAGCGCTCTGTCGTCTTTGAAAACCTGCATACCGATAATTCTTGCATATGCAACACTTTGCAAATCACTTTCGCTTATGTAGTTTGAAAAGTATCTGTGAAATTCATTCATTATAATTTGTCTATCTCTTTCATAAGTTCGTCGAGGAGCTCATCCTCCTTAACTTTTCTTAGTATCTCACCCTTTTTGAAGATGAGTCCGCAGCCATCGCCGCCTGCAATTCCGATATCCGCTTCCTTAGCTTCACCGGGACCGTTTACTATGCAGCCCATAACCGCAACCTTGATGGGCTTTGTGCATCCCCTGAGCTTTTCTTCAACCTGCTGTGCAAGGGATACCAAATCAATCTTTGTTCTGCCGCAGGTCGGGCATGAAACAAGATAGGGGCAATCGGTTTTAAGCTCGAGCGCCTTGAGAATATCAAACGCCGCATAAACCTCTTTAACAGGCTTATCCGTAAGGCTAACCCTGATAGTATCGCCAATTTCGTGGGCAAGAAGCGAGCCAATGCCGATTGAAGATTTAATTATGCCCATTCGCTCGGTTCCCGCTTCAGTTACGCCGAGGTGCAAGGGATAGTCGCTCTTTTCGGCTGCAAGCTCATAGGCTTTTATCATTGTATTAACATTTGAAGATTTAATCGAAATAACAATATCCGAAAAATCGAATTTTTCAAGAAGGGATGCATGGAACATTGCAGATTCAACAAGCGCTTCGGGAGTCGGCGAGCCGTGCTTTGCAAGAATTTCCTTTTCAAGCGAACCCGAATTAACGCCAATACGAATAGGTATCTGCTTTTGATTGCAGATATCGGCAACTGCCTTAACCCTGCTTTCATCGCCGATATTACCTGGGTTGATTCGGATTTTATCTATTCCCCTCTCAGCAGCGCCAAGAGCAAGGCGATAATCAAAATGAATATCTGCAACAAGCGGTACGGAAACTGCGCTCTTGATTGGCTCAATCAAATCAAGCGCCTTTTCATCGGGAATTGCAAAGCGTATAATCTGGCACCCTGCTTCTTCAAGCTCCTTTGCCTGCTGAACACTGCCCTGAATATCATTTGCAGGAATGTTGAGCATACTCTGAACAAGAACGGGCTCTCCCCCGCCTAAATATGTGTTGCCGAGTTTTATTTTTTTGCTATGTCTTTTCATATTCAATCTCCATTCTTATTGACCGAGCGCTTGCGCGAGAAACCGAAATTCGTCATTCGTAACTCGTAATTCGTAATTTATATCAGTTTTCGTATATCTGAAAATGTGATGATGCACATAAAGCCGAGCAGTATAACAAGACCTGCGGCGTTTATAACCCATTCCCATTTTGACGGAAGCTTCTTTCTGAATATGCCCTCAAATATGAGGAGGAATAATCTCCAGCCGTCAAGCGCAGGAATCGGGAATAAATTAAACAGTCCAACGTTTATTGTTAAGAGCGCCATAATTCTCAGCATTGAAAGTCCGCTTGTTTTAACGGCTGTTGAAACAACCGAAACAGCGCCGACGGGTCCGCTGAGGTCCGATAATCCGTAACGACCGATAAGCAAATCATGAACGGAAAGGAAAACCATTCTTGCGAAGGATACAAATTGCCCCGCCGTTTCTTTCAAAACGCTTGAAAAGGTTTTGGGAACGCCGAGAATCCAGAAATCCATTTTGATATACTGTTTACCCTCGTATTTCTCCATATCGAACTCGGCGGTTACATTCATTTCCTTGCCGTCTCTGATAATAACCATATCAAGCTTATTATCGGCGCTTCTTGTAAGACCGGTTGAAACATCGGTTGAAGTGAAAACCCTCATACCATCTATTGACTTTATTTCATCCCCAGTCATTAATGTCTGGGCGCTTTGTGCATTTTCGTCGAATTTAGCAATGGTCGTTGTTCCAACTAAATTCTGGGAACAAACGATAATTCCAACGATAATGAAGCCCAGCAACAACTTC
>CAMYWU010000253.1 GCA_947302895.1 uncultured Clostridia bacterium
TCAGCAGATTATGGATGTTGCAAAGGCAACAAAGCGCAAGGTTGCAGTTCTTGGCAGAAGCCTTGAAAACCTTGTTAATGTTGGCGCAGAGCTCGGATATCTTAATGTTCCCAAAGGCGTGTTGATTTCTATTGATACAATAGGCAATTATTCCGATGATAAGCTTGTTATCATAACAACGGGTTCCCAGGGTGAACCCATGAGCGCCTTAACAAAAATTGCAACAGGCGAACACCGAAAGGTTAATATAACCCCGAATGATTATGTTATCATATCTGCAACCCCGATTCCCGGAAATGAGAGAATGGTTGGCAATATAGTTAATATTCTTATGAAGCAGGGTGTTGAGGTTATATATGAGAATATGTATGACGTTCACGCTTCGGGTCATGCCTGTCAGCAGGATTTAAAGCTGATGATTGGTATGGTTAAGCCAAAATTCTTCATTCCCGTTCACGGCGAGCAAAAGCATCTTATTAAGCACGCTTCGCTTGCTCAGGCAATGGGAATACCAAAGAAGAATATATTTATCGGCGATATCGGCAACTGTATTGAAATAACAAAGGATGACATCAAGAAGCTTGATAACATTCCTTCGGGCGAGATTTATGTTGACGGTTACGGAGTCGGCGACGTCGGCAACGTTGTTTTAAACGACAGAAAGCGACTGAGCAAGGACGGTATTATAATCGTTGTTGCTGTGATAGACAGCGAAAACGGCTATCTTGTTTCAGGACCCGATATCGTTTCACGAGGCTTTGTTTTCGTTAAGGAAAATGAAGAGCTTATGTCTCAGGCAAGAGAGGTTGCAATAAAGGTTTTCAATGCGCAGTACGATAAAAAATACCGTGATTGGAATTCGCTTAAAACCCGCCTGAGAGACGATATATCAAGGCTGATGTATGAAAAAACAAAGCGCTCACCGATGATACTTCCAATTATTATGGAAGTTTAATTGAGTGATGAGTTAAGAGTTAAAAGTTAAGAGTTGATGGTGGGCGGTGCCCACTCCCAATTCTTTTATACGGAGGACAGAATAATGAAAGTAATTTTAAAAGCGGATGTTAAATCGCTCGGCAAAAAGGGCGAGCTTGTTAATACAAGAGATGGATATGCAAGAAATTTCCTTTTCCCAAGAGGACTTGCAGTTGAAGCAAACGCTTCTGCAATGAATGATTTCAATAATAAGGAAAAGGCAAAGCAGTTCCATAAGGCAGAGGAAATCAAGGCTGCCAATGCAGTTAAAGAGCAGATAGATTCAAAAACCGTTAAGCTTACTGCAAAAGCAGGCGCAAACGGAAAACTTTTCGGCTCGGTTACATCAAAGGATGTTGCTGAAAAGCTCAATAAAGAATTTTCTCTTGATATTGATAAGAGAAAAATTGTTATGCAGGATATCAAAGCCTTCGGAACCTTCCAGGCTGAAGTTAAAATCTATCAGGGTATTTCTGCAAATATCTTTGTTCACGTTAGTGAAGAGTAAGAAAACTACTTAGAGAAAAGAAGGGGAATAAAATGCCCGAAATTAACAATGTTTCACTACCCTATAATCTTGAAGCTGAGCAGAGCGTTTTAGGAAGCGTTTTAGTTGAGCCGGGTTGTATGAATGAGGTTATCGACCACTTAAAGCCCGATTGCTTCTATCTTCCTCAGCACCGTGAGATTTTTTCAATAATGATGAGTATGTTCACCTCTCAAAACGGCGCAATCGACCCCGTTTTGGTTGCCGATGCGCTTGCAAAGGCAGGAACATATGATTTGGCAGGAGGAAGGGAATATCTCGTTCAGCTTTTTAACAGCGTTCCTTCAACTGCAAATGTTGTTAAATATGCAAAGATTGTTAAAGAGCAATACTATCTCAGAAAGTTAATTGAGGTTGCCCAGGATATTATGGACGATGCTTCTTCGGGAAGCGGAGAAGCTAATGTTATTCTCGATTCCGCAGAGCAGAGAATTTATGATATCCGCCAGGGCAGGGAGAGCTCAGGTCCTTCAAAAATCAGCGAGGTTATTCTTAACGGAGTTTACGGAAAGCTTAAGGATTTAACAGGCGAAAACGCCGATGATTACAAGGGTATTCCAACGGGCTTTGGCTTGCTTGATAAATATACAACAGGTCTTAACCGCTCTGATTTCGTTTTAATCGGCGCACGTCCTGCAATGGGTAAAACAAGCTTTGCGCTCAACCTTGCTCAGAATGTTTCAATGATTGCAAAAAAGAAATGCGTTTTCTTCTCTCTTGAAATGACAAAGGAGCAGCTTGCTGAGCGTCTTCTTGCTTCTCAGTCGGGAGTTGCTTCGCAGAAGTTCAGAACTGGCGAGCTTACGGATGATGAATGGATAAGAGTCGGAAATGCGGCTTCTGATTTCAGTAATGTTGAGCTGTATCTTGACGATTCTTCTTCAATTACAGTTCCTGAAATAAAGTCAAGAGTCAGAAGGCTTAAGGATGTTGATATTGTTATTATCGACTATCTCGGACTTGTTCAATCTGCATCAAGAAAGGAAAATAGAGTTCAGGAAGTATCCGAAATAACCC
>CAMYWU010000254.1 GCA_947302895.1 uncultured Clostridia bacterium
CTAAGTATAACTATAATGAAGATGCAAACTATGCAATTTCTGCAACTTCTCTCAGCGGCGGAACAGATGTAAACGATACATTCTGCTACAACGCTAAAATTGAGCTTAAGGGCGGAACTGATGCATACGGTTGGTCGGTTGACCTTGGTAACGGAAACTACAGACCGTTCTATATCGGCGCTGATTTAACCTACTATGCAATGGAATCTCTCAACCTTATTGCAGAGGATGAAACAACCTTTAAGGCTCATGGCTACAATCTTCCTGAAGTATATCTCAGAAGCGGCGGAATAATTGACGTTTCAACAAACAAGACTTCCTTCAATGCTCAGGTTGTTGCAAACAGCTTCGATGATATCCAGGAATGCGGATTCCTCATTGCAGTTGCAAACGGAAAGCAGCCGGGAAGCGCAGAAACAGTTACTCCTGTTGTTCCAATCGACTCTCAGGTAATAGTTGAAAACTCAGGTCAGCAATACGGATATGCAATTCTGAGAGCTAAAACAACAAAGCTCGTTGGTGCTAACCAGTTGGCAGTTGCCGTTAATAACCTTCCTGATGGATATGTTTATAGAGCATATGTAATCTATAACAACAACGGTGCACTTGAAACAGTTTACACAGATGTTGTAAGATAAAACTAATAAAACGGTCTCGACAGAGACCGTTTTATTTTGTTCTTTACAAATCAATTAAAATGTGTTATCATATTAATAGACGAATGTTGAGTAATGTCGAAAGGAAGGATATAATGGCATACTATATTGTTTTACCTTTTGGTCTTATTGTTTCATTTATATTTTGTCTTAAAAGGGGCAGGGGATTTTCAATAAACAATCTTATGTTTAAGTCTGTTTCAAGCCTTTGCTATATTTTAACCTCAGTTTTTGCGATGATGTCTAACGCAATCGCATATGTTTATGGCTCTCTGATAATCTTTGGCGGTGCGCTTGGCTTGGTGGGCGATATTCTCCTTGATTTAAAGGGGATTTATAAGAAGGATGAATCAACTTATCTAAAAGGCGGGTTTATCTTCTTCCTTGTTGGCCACGTTTTCTATTCAGGCGCAATTATATACTCCTCAAGGCTTAAATGGTGGATTATCCTGATAGCTCTTGCATTCAGCTTTGTTTTCAGCTGGGCTAATTTGCTTTCAGCTAAATTTACAAAAGTTCATTTCGGAGCATATAGGCTAATAGTTTTCATTTATTCAATTTTCCTTGCCTTCACTCTGGGCTTATCCGTTGCTGCTGCAATAGTTTCTCATTTTGCAAAGGGATATGTTATTCTCGCTTTAGGAGCAATATTATTTACTCTTTCAGATGCAATTCTTTCAAACACTTTCTTTGGAAGAAACAAGGATAGCTTTATGTATTTCTTCACAAACCATTTAAGCTATTATGCAGGTCAATATCTTATCGCAGCATCTATATTATTTATGGTTTAAATTAGTAAGTTATTATTTAAAAAGTATTGACTTGATAAAAAATTAGTGTTATTATATCAAAGCTGAGTTTTACGGGCCATTAGCTCAGTTGGTCAGAGCTCCCGGCTCATAACCGGTCGGTCCGGGGTTCGAGTCCCTGATGGCCCACCAGAAAAAGACACCTTAGGGTGTCTTTTTTGCATCAGGGCGAGAATCGAACTCCAATAGGGTGTCTTTTTTTATTTCTGTAATAAACTGCTTATCCATTGCATACCTTTCTATAGAAACAGAAAGGAGCAATTTAATGGACAACAAAAAGGATTATTCTTGTGTTGAAAAGAACGAAAAGGTTTTTTCTAAAAACATTGAAGTTGAAAATGATTTCAGTGAAGCTGTTCCTGCATATTGCGATGATATATACAGGATAGTAAAATGCTGCTCTCATTCGAGCATAAGCACTATAAGTATTCAGCCTCCTGAGGTCAGAATAACGGGGAAGTGTGTTATTAAACTAACATACTATAATGAAAGCTCCTCTCTGTGTTATGCCGATTTTGAAGAGGACTTTTCTACCTCGCTGAGTATTGATAATTTAAGCGATTATGCATTTGCAAATTCCTCAATTTGCGATAAATACACCAATTTCAGAGTTATCAATCAGCGCAAAATTGATATCCACTCAGCAGCAACTATTTCATTATCCGTATACGACAGGGTTAAATATCCCTGCTTAAGAAGCTGTGAGGGTGCAAAGCTGAAAAGCCAGAGTATCAAAAGCGCTGATATTATCGCTTCAAACATATCTAAAATTGAATTTGACGAGGAGTTTTCAATTCCCGCCGATTCAAAGCCGATAAACAGAATTATATCATCCGATTATTCAGCTTCGCTTATTGAAACAAAAATAATTAAGGATAAGGTTTTAATTAAGGCGGAGGTTACTGCAAAAATTCTGTATTCCTCCGGCGAAGGAGAGCTTTCAAAAGTTTCAAACACCTTTAGTATTTCAAAAATAGTTGAACTCAGCGGAATTGAAGAAAACGATATTTTAATTTGTAATATCAGCGTATCCAATGCATTTCAGAAAGCAAAGTCAAACAGC